>JBBRZY010000001.1:0-26605 GCA_038252885.1 Anaerolineales bacterium
CGGACGAGGGCGCGGATGAGCCTGACCCAGCGCCTAGCACTGACCCCGCCGGGCCAGAGGTTTTTGCCCCTAAACTGAAATACTCCCGCACAAGAAAGAACACTGACAGCACAAGAAAGAACACTTGTTCTTATGTGCCAATCCGTTTATACTGGCGGCCAGCTGGCTACAATTACATCCGTACCCCCTACTGGTTGGCCAAGGCAGGAGGCCCCATGCACAAGATCACGCCGTATCTGTGGTTCGACAAGGAAGCCGAGGAGGCCGCCAAGTTCTACGTGTCGGTATTCAAGAACTCGAAGATCAACAAAATTTCGCGTTATGGCAGCGAGTTCACTGATGTCACCGGCCAATTGGAGGGTACGGTGCTGACGGTGGAGCTCGAAGTGGACGGCCAGCCGCTGATGCTGCTCAACGGCGGCGACGGCGGGCCGCGGTTTAAGTTCACGGAGGCGTTCTCGCTGATGGTCAGCTGCGACTCGCAGGCCGAGGCCGATGAGTATTGGTACAAGCTGACGGCCGACGGCGGCGAGGAGAGCATGTGCGGCTGGCTGAAAGACAAATACGGTCTGTCGTGGCAGATTACGCCGACGCGGCTGATGGAGCTGCTCAATGACCCGGACAAGGAAAGGGCCGGGCGGGCGACGAACGCGATGCTGGAGATGAAGCGGATCGATATTGCCGCGTTGGAGCGGGCAGCGAACGGCGGGTAAGAGCAAAGAACAAAGAACAAAGAACAAAGAAAGGTAACTACTCAGCGGTCCCAGGCACGAGACATGCTATAAACTGTGCAAATGCTTAGCCGTGACGAAATTCTGACCGTCTACGCCGCTGGCCCGGAGGCGGTGGTGGCCCTGGTGGAGCAGTTGCAAGCCACCCAGGCTGAGTTGCGCCAGCAGGTGCAGGCTTTGACCGTGCGCGTGGCCGAACTGGAAGCGCGCCTCAAGCAGGACAGCCACAACAGCCATCAGCCGCCGTCGAGTGACGGGCCGGCCAAGTTGCCGCCCCGGCGCAGCCAGCGCCGGCGCAGAGGTAAAAAGAGTGGCGGGCAACCAGGCCATCCGGGGGCGACCCTGGTGCAGGTCAAACAGCCCGATACCGTCGTGCCGCACGCAGCGAGTGCCTGCGGGCAGTGCGGCGCGGCGCTGACGGCCGCTCCGGTGGTGAAGCGCGAGCGCCGGCAAGTCATGGACTTGCCGCCCATCCGGCCCCAGGTGACCGAGCATCAGGTGCTGCACCAGTGTTGCCCAGCGTGTCAGGCGGTAACCAGCGGCCAGTTTCCGGCGGAGGTGACCCAGCCGATCCAATACGGACCGGACATCAAGGCGCTGGCGGTGTACCTGCAAGAGTATCAGCATCTGCCGTTTGAGCGCACCCAGGAATTCTTTCAGGACGTCTGCCACCTGCCCTTGTCGGAAGGCACCCTGGCAGAGGCGCGCGCGACCTGCGCCGAGCGCCTGGAACCGGTCGAAACAGCCATTAAACAGGCCTTGAGTGAAGCGCCGGTCGTGCATTGCGACGAGACCGGCATGCGCGTCGCCGGCCACACCGACTGGCTGCACGTGGTCAGCACAGCCAGCTTGACTTACCTCGCCCGGCATGCCAAACGCGGCCGGGAAGCCATGACGGCCATTGGCCTGTTGCCCATCTTCAAGGGCACGGCGATGCACGATGGACTGGGGGCCTACTTCCGATATGGCTGCCGGCATGCGCTCTGCAATGTCCACCTGCTGCGCGATCTGACCGCCGTGAGCGAGATCACCCGCCAGCGCTGGCCGCAGGGCCTGGCCGACTTGCTGCTGGGGATCAAGGCCAGTGTGGCGCGTGCCGTGGCGGCCGGTCATAAGCAGTTGACCGCCCGCCAAATCAAGACCTTCACCGACCAGTATCAGCACTTGTTCCAAACCGGACTGCGCGCCAACCCGCCGCCCAGCCGCACTGGCCGGCGCGGCCACCCCCGCCAGGGTCCAATTCGCAGCCTGCTCCTGCGGCTCAAGAAACATCAGACTGCGGTCTTGGCTTTCATGCACGATTTCCGCGTCCCGTTCGACAACAACCAAGCCGAGCGCGACCTGCGCATGGCCAAGGTCCGCCAGAAAATCGGCGGCGGTTTTCGCAGTCAGCGCGGAGCCGATATTTTCTGCCGCATCCGCGGCTACATCGCCACCATGCGCAAGCAGGGTCAAAACTCCTTGGCCGCGCTCCGCAGCGTTTTTGCCGGTCAAATCCTTATGCCCTGCCTGACCGCTGAGTAGTTACAAAGAAAGAGAAAAAGAAAACTGTAGGGCAGGGGGAGCTGTTAGTAAAAATGGACGCAGGCACAGTCGCATGAATGGCTGTGCCTGCGTTTGGTTAAGGCCGAGACGGTGGGGCGACTCAGGCGCGGCGGGTGTGCGCTTGCAGCTTGTCGGCGGCGAGACGGCGCAGGGGCTCGGGCAGGCCGAGGCTGGGGCTGGCAAGCGCGGTGGCGATGGCGGTGAAGATGTCTGGCGCGGCGGCGGCAAGCTCGCCGAGCAGGCGGCCGAGGCGCTGGGGATTGGCGGAGAGGCCCTTGCGGGCCTCGGTCTCGAGGCGCTGGACGGTCTGCTGCAATTCGTCGGGGTCAACGGCCGGGGCGGGCGGGCGGGCAGCCACTTGCCGGTGGAATTGGCGGAAGGCTTCGGTGAGCGCTTGGCCCGGCTGGGGGTCGGCGGTGGGGGTGGTGGTGAGCTTGTCGCCGCCGACGAGGTCGCCGCCGATAGTGACCGGCGCTCCAAAATAAGAGCCCTCGACGTGCAGGCCCCCAGTAACCACGCTGCCGCCGATGTGAGCGCCAGAGCCGATGCTGATGCTGCCCGAGCCGGCGGGGGTGGCTGGGGCGCCGGACGCGGGCGGGGCGGGCTCGGGCACCGACCACAGGCGGTCGCCTTCGACGCGCAGGAAGAGCACGGGCGTGGCGAAGACGGCCAGGTCGGGGGCTTGATCGAATAGGACGGCGCGGGCGCGGGTGAGGGCGGTCTCGACTTCGCCGGCCTCACTGCCGCTGAGCAGCGCGCGATAGAAGCCGGCGGCAAACGCCTGGGCGGCCCAGTCGAAGATATCCCACTGCATGGCGATGACGGCCGGCACGCCCTGGCCGGCCAGGCGCGGGGCCAGGCCAAGCAGCGCCTGGGCCGAGTCGGCGGCGGCACCCTGGCAGGCGTTGAGCACGACCAGCCGGACGCTGTCTTGATTGCGGAAGAAGCCGGCCACCAGGCCGGCGGGCGCGGGCAGGGGGTCGCCCTGGTCGTCGGTCAGCAGCAGGCTGGGTTGGCCGTCTTCAAAGCGGCCGTGGCCGATGAAGTGGACGATGTGGGGCTGGTGATCGCTGAGGGCGGTGCGGATGGCGTCTTCGGTGACGATATCGGCCAGCCAGGTGAGCGCAACCAGCGGCTGGGCGCCGGCCGGTGCGCGGCGGTTGGCGGCGGCCACGGCCTCGTCGAGCGCGGCGCGGTGCTGGGCGGAGTCTACCCCGGCGGCGCGCGGCAGTAGGGCCAGCAGCCGCAGCGGGCGCAGCGGTTCGAGGCGCGGCACACGCAGCTTGAGGTTGAGGTAGCGGGTGACGACGGTGTCGGTGGAGATGGCGAGCGGCTCATGGTCGTCGGGCCGCCAGAGCAACTCCCACGGCAGGGCGTTGAGCTCGGGGGCCAGCAGGCGCAGGCGGAGGCGCAGGCCGTGATCGTCTTGGGCGGCGGCGACGCTGCGGGCGTTGTCGAAGAGTTGGCCGATCTCGCCGGGGAGCAGGGCGGCGGCCAGGCGCTCGCCCAGGGCGCGCAGCGCGGCGGCGTCGGCGGTGCCGGCGCGCACGGCGTTCAGCGCGGCTTGCAGGGCCGGGTCGGCCGGGTCGAACGGGCTGAGCGGCTCGGGCCGGCCGACGGCAGGGGCCTGGCCGACGCTGGCGCACTCGGCGCGCAGCGGATAGCCGCCGGGGAGGCGCTGGCCGACGAAGAGATCAAAGGACAGGTAGTGCATGGGCGGCCTCCGAAAGACGTGCGCCGATTATACGGGCGAACGCGGAAGGCAGGCGATACGCTGCGCAAGGTTGTGAAAGGGCCTGGCAATGCCAGGCCCTGGTCGCGTCGAGGGGGTGATACCAGCCGGCTGCTAGGCTGAGGCCGGCATGTGCCGATGGATTGATTTGAGCGTGTCTTGTTCGGTTTGCTGGGCTTGATACAAATCCCAACGCAGTTGCACCGCCAGCCAGAAATCGGCCGACATGCCAAAGAACTTGCTCAAGCGCAGGGCGGTGCTGGGCGTGATGCCGCGCCGGCCATTGACGATTTCATTAATGCGCTGATAGGGAACGCGAATGGCGTCGGCCAGTTCGCGTTGCGTGAGCTGCATGGGGGCGAGAAATTCTTCCAGCAGCATTTCGCCGGGATGCGTGGGCATGCGATGGGAGGGGACGCGTACCATGGTGACACCTATACTTTCCTGGCCTAGTGATAGTCGGCGATTTCGACTTGATCTGGGCCATTTTTCGACCAGCGGAAACAGAGCCGATATTGGTCGTTGATCCGAATACTGAACTGTCCGGTGCGATTGCCTGAAAGCGCTTCAAGCCGATTGCCAGGTGGAATACGCAACTCAGCTAATTGGGTCACCGAGTCGAGTTGATCGAGTTTTCGAGCGGCGACTCTCCATACCGATTGGGGGCATGTCTTGCGAGCCGCCGGGCTGTTTTTGCCGTTGAAAACGTCTTCGGTGCCGGCGTCTCGGAAGGCAACGATCATAATGCTAGGATAGCATGGTTGTCATGCTATGGCAATCCTTTGAGGATGTTGAAATTTGTATGGCAACCGGTGCGATGCCCCTGCAAGTCATTGGTGCTTTCATCGGCTACCAAATAGCACGGCAGCCTGGACCTACTGATAGACGTCCGGCCGGCGATCATTGAACACGGGGATGCGCTGACGCACTTCATCCACTTTCGACAAGTCAATGTCGGCGGTGAGCAGGGCTGCGGTGCTGCCGCCCTCGACCACGGCCTCGCCCCAGGGGTCGATGAGGGCCGAGCCGCCGCCGAAGCGTTCGCCTTGGCTTTCGCCGACGCGGTTGACGCCGGCGACGAACATCTGGTTCTCGATGGCGCGGGCGCGCAGGAGGGTGTGCCAGTGGGCGGCGCGGCGGGTTGTCGGATCATGCACTAGGCGGGATGCGCGGCGGCGGGCGGGCGCTGCTCAGAAAACTGGCGATCGGGTAAGCCCGCTGGTGAGACGCCTCCTAAAGGAGGCTTCGCGATCACCCGCTGAGAGGCAGCGCGGCGTCCGGCGACCTGAGGCGGGGTTCGGCGTGACAGCAAGGAAGGCCGGTAGCGCAGGGGGTGAACGCTTTAGGAGAGTTCCTCACTAAGCCCGACGATGAGGCCCTCTGGGCCGCGGACGTAGGCGAGGCGATACATGGCCTCGTATTGGACCACTTCGCCGACCAGTTCGGCGCCGTGGGCCAGCAGACGCGCGACGAGGTCGTGGAGGTCGTCGACGGCGAACATGAGGCGGCGCATTCCGAGTTCGTTGACCGGAGCGTTCTGGGGCCCAGTTCTGATCGCTGCTGGCGTGTGAAACTTGTCTAGTTCGATCCGACCGTGGCCGTCTGGAGTGCGCAGCAGCACGAGGGTAGCGCGGACGTTCTGAAGGCCAATGAGACGATCTACGGAGGGGCCCTCGACGGTGGTCTCGCCTTCTAACTCGAGTCCGAGATCGAGAAAGAAGGCCTTCGCGGCTTCGAGGTCGTCGACGACGATGAGGATGTTGTCTAAGCGCTGGATGGTCATGGCTGTATTTTAGCAGGGGCCGTGCGCGGCGGCGGCGCGCTGCGCGGCCACTACGAGGCAAGTAACGGTGCCATGGCCATGGCTCCCGCCTCCAGGGCACCCGCCTCCTGGGCGCTTGTTCGGCTTACTTGGCTGCTGGCGCGGCGGTTTGTTAGGCGAGGTTAGGAGAAATCGCAGAGTGCAAAACCACAGGGCTGCCGAGGGGTAGCTTGGACACGATAGCACCGGCTATGGGTATATGTCTGGGCGGCGGTCCTCAAAGACGGGGATGCGCTGGCGGACCTCATCCACTTTTGCCAAATCAATCTCGGCGGTGAGCAGGGCTGCGGTGCTGTCGCCCTCGACCACGGCCTCGCCCCAGGGGTCGATGAGGGCCGAGCCGCCGCCGAAGAGTTCGCCTTGGCTTTCGCCGACGCGGTTGACGCCGGCGACGAACATCTGGTTCTCGATGGCGCGGGCGCGCAGGAGGGTGTGCCAGTGGGCGGCGCGGCGGGCGGGCCACTCGGCGGGGAGCAGGACGAGGCGCGCGCCGGCCAGGGCGTAGTGGCGGAACAACTCGGGGAAGCGCAGGTCGTAGCAGATGCTCAGGCCGGTGAGGCCCCACGCGGCCTCGACCAACTCCAGGCGCTCGCCGGGGGCCAGCCACTTGTCCTCATCCATCAGTCGGAAGAGGTGGGTCTTGCGGTAGGTGGCGCTGAGCAAACCGGCGGCATCGAACAGCGCCAGGGCGTTGTAGGCGCGGCCGTGGCGCGCCTCGAGCACGGAGCCGGCCAGGGCAATGCGGTGCTCACGCGCCAGCGCGGCCAGGCGGGCGAACAAGCCCTCACCCGGTGGGCTGGCGTGGCGCGGCCAGTTTTCGAGGTCGTAGCCGGTCGACCACAGCTCGGGGAAGATCACCAGCGCCGACCCGCGCCGCGCGGCCTCGGCCGTCCAGGCGGCTACGCGCTCGAAGTTGGCTTCCACGTCGCCCAGCTTTACATCCATTTGGCCCAGCGAAATGTTTAGCGGCATAGCGGCTCCATCCCTTGTCAATCTAATTTGGTCGCCAAAAGCAACCGCTACATTCGGTTGCCGCCGCCCACGCGAATGACCTGGCCGGTGATCCAGCGGGCCTGGTGCGAGGCCAGGAAGACGGCCACGTCGGCGATGTCGTCCGGCTGGCCGACGCGGCCCAGCGGCGAGGCGGCCGCGATCACTGCGTCTAGCTCGGGGGTGATCCAATCGGTTTGGATGGGGCCGGGCGAGATGACATTGACGGTAATGCCATAGCGGCCCAACTCGTAGGCGGCGGTGCGACTGTACGACTCGAGCGCGGCCTTGCTGGCGGCATAGCTGGCTTCGGACGGGAAGACGTCGGCGCCATCGGTGCTCAGGTTGAGAATGCGGCCCCACTGGGCGTGGCGCGCCGCGTGCCGCCGCGCAAACTCGGCCATGAGCAGGGCCACGGCGCGCGTGTTGACGGCGAAATGCGGGTCAATGGTTTCAGGCGAGAGCGTGACCGCGCTGGGCGGCCAAACCGCAGGGCCGGCGGGCGGCGGCGGATCGGGGCGCACGGTGTCGGCCTGCCAATGGGCGGCGTTATTAATCAGAATTTCCACCGGGCCCAGGCGGGCTTCGGCCTCGTCGAATAGGGCAGGCAGATTGGCCGGGTCGGCCAGGTCGGCTTCCCAGGCGACGGCCCGGCCGCCGCGGGCGTGAATGGCGGCCAGCACCGCCTCGGCCCCGCCGGCATGGTCGGCCTGGTAGGCGGCGCCGGCCCCGTGGGTGAGCGACGCGGGCAAGCGCCAGAAGTGAAGCAGCACGGCGCAGCCCTGAGCGGCGAGGGCTTGCGCACAGGCCGCGCCAATGCCGTGGGGGTTGTTCGCGCCGGTGACGACGGCCACTTTTCCGGCTAACTGGGGGTTGAGCATGAGACGGTCAGCACTCCACTCCAACTGCACTTAGCGCGGCGCGCACGTCGAGGCCAGGCGTGTAGTGAATGGCCTGCCACCCGGCGGCGCGCGCGCCCTCGACGTTGTGCAGGAAGTCGTCTACGAACACGGCCTCGGCTGGCTGCACGCCCAGGCGGGCGACGGCCAGGGCGTACAGGCGCGCGTCGGGCTTAGCCAAGCGCTCCTCGGACGAGATGATGAAGGCGTCGAAGACGTGGCCGGCGCTGAACAGTTCGGTGAATAGCGCGCGGCCGTCGGGCCAGGCGTTGCTGAGGATGGCGGTTTGGTAGCGCGGGCGCAGGCTTTGGATCAGCGCGACCAGTTTGGCGTCGAGGCGGTCGCCGCTCCAGAAGTCCTTTTGCAGCTCGGCCAGGGCGGCCGGCTCAAGCTGGAGCGTGCGGCCGACGTGCGCCCACACGTCGGCCACGGTGGCCTGTCCGGCAGTGGCGCGGCGGGCGGTGTCTGAGTCGAACACCAGCTTGCTCAGGCCGTGCGGGGCGAGGCCCAGGCGCGCCTCTAAGCGCTGGCGCGGGCCCTGGTCTTCGGTGCGCAGCAGCACACCGCCGAAGTCGAACAGCACGGCTTTGATCATGGCAGGTCTTTCCCGAAGGCGATGGTGGTGCGGAAGGTGACGAAGCCCAGACGCTCGTACAGGCCAAGCGCGCCGCTGGGGTTCTCGGCATCCACGCCCAGGGTGGCAAAGTCTAGACCCTCGGCTTTGAAAGCGCGGAACGACTGGGCCAGCAGAAAGGCGGCCAGCCCGCGCTTGCGCCAGGGGCGGCGCGTGCCGAGCGAGCCGACCCAGCCGGTGGTGTAGCCCAGGCGCGCGTTCTCGTCGGGGTCGACGCGGTTGAGGCTGAAGGCCGCGATCTGCGCGCCGTCGTGGACGACCCACGTCAGGTCGGGCCGGAAGGCGGTGTGGCCGATGATGAACTTGTGACAATCCACCACGGAAATTTCCTCGTGCTGCCAGTGGTCGGTGAAGGCTTCGTTGTCGGCCTGGCGCAGCACCTCATCGAAGGCGAGTTGGTAGGGGGTGAGCGTTAGCCCGGCCGGCAGCGCCAGGTCGGGGATGGGCTGGCTAAGGTCGCGGCGCATGCGAAAGAAGTGGCGCACGGGCGTGAAACCCAGGCGGGTGTAAGCGCCGATGCGCGCGGCCAGCGCGGCGTTGGTGCGGCCCCGCACGGCGCGCGGTCCGCTGAAGCCGGTGGGGGCGGCGATCTCGGCCTGGCGGGCGCGGGCGCGGGTCTCGGCCCAGGTGAGCAGCGCCTCGGGCAGGCCGCCGTCGCGGTGGGCGGGATGCACGTCGTCATCAATGTGCGTGCGGAGGGCGTCGGTCGGGGCGGGGTTGGTGTAGAGGCGCGCATAGGCGGCGACTGTGCCGTCGGGCGCGAGGGCGAGCTGCGTCTCGGTCGGGGCCGGCGACCATTCGTCCTCAAACTCGCGCTGGAGGTCGGCCAAGGAGGGGAAGGTGGCGTCGCCGTCGGCCAGGCCGATGGCGACGAAAAGGGCGTGAATGGCGGGCAGGTCGGCGTAAGTGGCGGCGCGCCAGGTGTAGTCGGTCAGCATAGTGTCCTCAGCGTTGGGGGCCGGAGGCCGGCCCGCATGGGTTTAGGTCAGGTCGAGCGTGTACTCGGTGCTGCCGTGGTAGGCGACAAAGCCCAGGCGCTCGTATAGGCGGCGCGCCCCAACAGGGTCGGCGGCCAGGGCTTCGAGCGTGGCGTACTCTAGCCCGGCGGCGCGGAAGGCGGCCAGCGAGGCCGAGAGCAGGTGGGCGGCTAACCCCTGCCGCCGCCACGGCGCGCGCGTGCCCAGCGTGTGAATCCAGCCGGTGGAGTAGCCCAGGTGCGCTTTCTCATCTTCATGGACGCGGTTGATGCTGTAGGCCGCGAGCTCGGGGCCGGCGAAGATGACGAAGGTGAGGTCGGGCCGGGCGGCTGAATTGTCGAGATAGTAAATCTGCCAGTCGGCGGGCGAGATTTGGTCTTGCAGCGGGTCTTCGGCAAACACCTCGTTCTGGGCCACGCGCAGCGGCTCGCTGAAGGCGGGTGCGTAGGCGCGCAGGGTGAAGCCAGGCGGCAGAGGATAGTTGGGCAGCGGGTCGGTCAGCGGCCGGCGCATGCGCACCAACGCGAAACTGGGCTGAAAGCCGTGGCGCTGATAGGCGGCCACGCGCGCGGTCAGGGCGTCGTTGAGGTGCAAGCACAGTGAGCGCGAACTGGCAGCGGTGACGGGGGCCAGGCGGGCGCGGCCGCGTTCGACCAGCCAGGTGAGCAGCGGTTCTTCCAGGCCGGCCCCGCGATGGGCCGGATGCACCGTGTCGCTGAGGGTGGCGCGGGCCGGGCCGCCGGCCGCGGGCGCGGGGTCGGCGACGACGCGGCCAAAGGCGGCCACGCTGCCATCGGGCGCGAGGGCCACGCGGGTGTCGGTGGGCGGTGGACACCAGTCATCTTCAAACTGGCGCTGTAGGTCGGCCAGCGGCGGCACGATAGGGTCGCCATCGGCCAGGGCGGCGGCGGTTTTGAGGGCATGAATGCTGGGCAGATCGGCGGTGGTGGCGGCGCGCCAGGTGTAGGTGGGGGGCATCGTTTAGTCCTTGAGGCGGCGATAGCGGGAAGTGTGCTTGACCGGGTGAGCGCCCAGGCCAGGGCACAGGCGCAGCGCGGCGAACATGGGTGCAAAGTCGGCGGACACGGCAGGCCCCCTTTCAGGTGAGGCAGGCGAATGCGGCTCGAGTGCGGCTATATAAGTGACTCAGCCGTGAAGGAGGTGCGCCTCATGTCAGGCTCCAGACGTTGCTGGCCTGCTTGGGGAACAAGGCGCCGAGCAACACGCGGGTGGCGTCGCCGTTGTAGCTGCAGTCGGCGTAGGCGTGCCGCAGCTCGTCGAGCGAGCGGTAGCCGAACAGCAATTGCAAGAAGGTCAGGTTGGGGAAGGCCGCGTCGCCGTTCTCGCCGACGGCGGCCTGCCAGGGCGCGATGGTGGTCAGGCGGCCGGCGGTCAGCCCCAGGCGCAGCCCGCCGTGATAGAAGTTGAGCTTAAGCTCGCCGGTGTGCCCGACGGCGGCCGAGCGCGCTAACTGCGCCTCCAGCGCGGGCGCAATGCGGCGCAGGAAAGCGGGCAGGTCGGGCACGCGCACGTACCAGGCGTAGGGCGGACGGACGACCGGCAGGTGATCGCGAAAGGCGTCGTAGACCGGGTGCTCGGCGCCCAGGGCGAAGATGAACCGATCGAGCGTCTTGTGCTTGGCGGCGGCCAGGGCGGCGCCGGTGGCCCACAGATAGCGGATGACGCTGGGCGTGACGGCCAGCAGCGAGACGCCCGGTTTGACTTCGTAGCCCACGGCGGCCTGGCCGGCGCCCGGGCCGCCCTCGTTCAGCCGGGGAGGGTGCACCAAATAGCCGACCGGCTCGCCGGCGGCCGAGGTGATGACGCGCAGGTCAGAGCGCACCAAGCTGCCTTCGCTGCGGCCGTCGAGCTCGAAGCGCCAGGCGGGGGCCGACCGGATACAGGTGATGAGCTCGCGCCGGCCGACGGTGGCGGCGTAGACCTCTTCTAAGAAGGGGATATCGGCCGGCGTGGCGGGGCGCACGGGGTAGGGCTCGGCCTCACCCGCTGCCAGGGGCGGCAGGTGAGGCGCGGAGCCGCTGCGCCCGCCGCTGAGGGCCAGGCCCATCTCGTAGCCAAACTGGCGGTAGTAGAACGGGATGCCGCCGATGACCTGCACCAACTGGCCGCGCGCGGCGCTCCACTGGTGGACGGCGTCGAACTGGGCGCGCACCAGGCCGCGGCGGCGGAACTCGGGCAGGGTGCCCACGGCCTCCGGCTGCCCGACGCCGAATGGGATACCGGCGTAAGCCCACTCCTGGCTGATGAGGTTGAGCGAGGAAACGATGCGGCCGGTGGCGGTCTCTTCAACGACGGTGAAGTCGTCGGGGGCAAAGTTGGGGTGCGGCCGGGTGAGCAGGTCGCGGGTCCACACGCCGACGAGCAGGTCGGGCGCGTCGTCGTGGCCGTGGATGCGGCTGTTGAAGTCGGCCAGCGCGTCGGCGTCGGCCGGGGTGGTGCGGCGCAGCACCAGGCCGTCGCCCAGGTCGCGGATGATTTCGGCGGTGTGACTAACTGACATGGTTACGGCTCTCCGAGAGTCGCGGAATGGCTGCCAGGGGCGACCCAATCGACCCAGGCTTCGTTAAAGGCCGCGCCGTCAATCTGCGTGACGAGCTGCAAGGGCTTGCCGGCCGGGTCGGGCTGCTCAACCAGCCAGCCGCCGCGCAGTTCACACTTCAGCCGCTCGGTGCGCAGCTCGACGCCGGTGCGCCAGCCGAGGGCCAGGGCGACGGCCAGCGGGTCGTGCTGAAAGTTGAGGGTGTCATCCGGCAGGGCGGGGCAGGTGAGGCCGTAGCGCAGCTCGTTGCCCCAGTCGCGGGCGAAGACCTCGGCCTGGCGCGCGATCAGTTGGGCCACGGGGCCGGCGGCGCGCAGGCGCGGCAGGTGGGCACGGCGCAGGGCGGTTTCGACCGTCACGGTCAGCGGCACCAGCAGCGGCCGGCTGTGCGCCAGGACGAAGGCGGCCGAGGCGGCGTCGGCCTGCATGTTCCAATCCATGTCGTTGCCCCACTGCGGGAAGCCGGGGCGCGGGGCGTAGACGTAGCCGCCCATCAGGGTCAGGTTGGTGCGCGCAAGTAGGCGCGGCCGGCGCTCTTCGAGCAGGCGCAGGTTGGTGAATGGGCCGATGCCGATGAGCACGGCCCCGGCCGCCAGGCTGGCCTCGAGCAAGTCGAGCGCGGCGCCGACGGGGGTGGGGTAGGGCGTGACCGGCTCTGGCCAATAGTCGCGCTCTGGCGGGTAGCCCATGGGGGTGCGATAGACGCCGCTGGCGACGTCGGCCCCGGCGGCGACGGGGATGTCGGCGCGGCCGGCGAGACCCAGCACGTAGCGGGCGTAGCCGGCGCGGCGGCCGGCGTCGTCGGCCACGGTGGTCACGCCCACCAGGTCGACATCGGGCCGAGCCAGCAGCAGCGCCAGCGCACACAGGTCGTCCAGGTCGCCGCCGAGGTCGGTGTCGAGATGTACTTTTAGCATTCAGCCCCTACGCTCGTCCGTCTGGATTGGCTGTCTTGGCCTGGGCTCTGCCCCTAGGCCACCACCGCGCGCTCGGCCTTGGGTTTGCGTCCGGCGCTCGCGGCTTCCTGGCGCTTCTCCATATAGTCGTCGTAGCTGCCCTGATAGACCTTTAGCCGGCCGGTGCTCACCTCCCACACCTGGGTGGCCAGGCGGTTGACCAGATAGCGGTCGTGCGAGACGAGCAGGATCGTGCCGGGGAAGTCTTCGAGTGTCTCCTGCAAGACCTCCTGGGCGGTCAGGTCGAGGTGGTTGGTGGGCTCATCGAGCAGCAGCAGGTTGGCGCCTTCGAGCGCCAGCAGCGCCAACGCCAGCCGGCCGCGCTCGCCGCCGCTGAGCGCGCTGATGGGCTTGTAGATGTCGTCGCCGGTGAACAGATACTGCGACAGGTAGCCCCGGCTCTTCTCTTCGCTCATGGCCTTGTGGCGGTTGAGCGTTTGCAGCAGCGTGTCGGTTGGGACCAGGGCCTCGTGCGCCTGGGCGAAGTAGCCGACCTTGAGCTTGGGGCCAACGGTGATCGTGCCGGCCAGGGGGGCCAACTCGCCCAGCAGCGTGCGTAATAACGTGGTCTTGCCGGCGCCGTTGGGGCCGAGCACGGCGGCGCACTCGCCGCGATGGAGCGCCAGGTCGCCGGCAGTGATGAGCGGCGTGTCGGGGTAGCCCACGCGCAGCCCCTCGGTGCGCAGCACGATGTGGCTGCCGCCGCGGGCCAGCCGGGCCTCGTGCGCGGCCTCCAGGCTGAGGCGCATGATGGCCGGGGCGCGCGGCGGCGTGAGGCTGCGGATGTGCCGGGCGGCGTCGGAGATGTTGAGCGGCCGGGCGGCAGCCTTTTGGACCTCGATGCTTTGCTGGCCCCACGGGATGTCGATGGCGCCGGGGCCGGCCAGCTCGATGATGGCCAGCTCGCGGCTGAGGCGCTTGAGCTTGCCCTCGGCGATGCTGTGGGTGCTCTCACGCGCGTAGCCGTGCTTGATGTATTCCAGCTCCTGCGCCAGCCGTTCTTTGGTGGCGATGAACAGCGTTTGCTGGCGCTCCCAACGCTCGTGGCGCTGGCGCAGGTAGGCGCTGTAGTTGCCGGTGTAGGCCTCCATGCCGGTGCGGTGCATTTCCCAGATGGTGTCGACCACGTGGTCGAGGAAGTAGCGGTCGTGGCTGACGACCAGCAGGCCACCCTCCCACTGGCGCAGGATGGTCTCGAGCCATTCGACCGCCTCGGTGTCGAGGTGGTTGGTGGGTTCGTCGAGGATCAGCAGGTCGGGCGCTTCGAGCAGCAGGCGGGCCAGCAGGGCGCGGGTCTTTTGCCCGCCGCTGAGGTGCGGGATGGGCATATCCCACTGGTCTTTGCTGAAGCCCAGGCCGGTGAGGGTCATCTGGATGCGGACATCGTAGTCGTAGCCGCCGGCCATGGCGAAGGCGGCCTGCACATCACCATACTCGTTCATCAGCGCAGGGGTATGCGTGCCGGCGGCCATGGCGGCCTCCAGCGTGTGCAGGCGGGCCTGCTGGGCCAGCACCGGCGCGAAGACGGTGAGCATCTCGGCGTAGACGGTGTTGTCGCGGGCGGCGAAGGCCTCGACCGCCTCTTGCCGCAGATAGCCCAGCCGCCGGCCGCGCGCCAGGTGGGCGCTGCCAGCGGCGGGCGTGGCCAGCCCGGCCAAGATGAGCAGCAGAGAGGTTTTGCCGATGCCGTTGGGGCCAACCAGGCCGACCTTGCCGCCGTGCGGCAGGCTGCCGGAAAGCCCCTTGAAGATGTCGGCCGCGCCAAACGACTGGGCCAGGCCGCTAAAGGTTAAGAGTGACATGTCAACTTTCGCAACAACAATTAGTGAGCTTCGAGCGCGGTGGTCGCCAGGTCGGCGCCGGCGCGCAGTTCTCTTTCCCAGACCTGATAAGTATAGTTCGGGTCGGAGCGCATGCCGGCCTTTTCGTAGAGGCGGGTGGCCCCGGTGAGGCTGCCGGCATCCACGCCCAGGCCCACGCGGCGGCGGCCGCGAGCGTAGAGCTTATTGAATGAGTCGTGCAGCAGCGCCAGCGCCAGACCGCGCCGCCGCCACGCGCGCCGCACGCCGAGCGAGAAGATCCAGCCCATGGCCGGGTCTTCGGGCAGTTCCATGCGCGCGAACGAGGTGCCTATGATCTCACCCTTCGCGACGGCCAGCGACCACAGGCTGGGGTCGAAGCTGGGGTTGCTGGACCAGTTGTGCCGCCAACCCTGCAGGTCTTCCTCGAACGGGCGCGCGACGTGGCCCCAGTGATCGTCAAAGGCGGCGCGCACGGTGTGCACGAGGGCTTCATCGTCCTGGCCGAGCACAAAGGTGCGACCACTAACGCCCTCTGGCCAGATGGGCGCGGGCGGTGGCGGGGCGTCGGCCAGATCAATGACCATGCGCCAGGCGGTGCGCACGTGGGCGTGGCCGAAGCCAGCCAGCAGGGCGTGGGTGGCGGTGTCGCGGCTGTTGTACCAGCCGGTGAGCACCACGCGCGTGCCGGCGGGGGCCAGGGCCACGGCTTGCTGCGCGCGCGCCTCTGACCAGGCCAGCAGGTAGGTGCCCAGCCCGCGGCCGGTGTGGGCCGGGTGCACGCGCCCCCACTGCTCGGGCTGCACGTGCGGCGCGGCGTCCCAGGTGTTGACAAAGCCGGCTAGGGCGCCGTCGGGCGCGAGCAGCAGCAGGCTATCGGTCGCCAGGTTTATCTCGGGCGACTGCCAGTCGCGCTGGGTGTCGGCCAGGGAGTGTTGATCGACGCCCAGCAGCGCCTGCGAGCTGGCGTTGAACAGGGCGGTGGCGGCGGCGGCGTCGGTGAGCTGCGCCGGGCGCGCGGTGTAGCCGGCCGGCAAAGCAGCGGCGGGCGCGATGGTGTCAGTTTGCATCAAGATTATCCTCACGGCGACCCGGGGGCCGCGGCACGTGCCAGTTAAGCATAGCGCTTATAGCGGTTTGCGCAGCGCCAGGCTATGTTGAAAGGTCTTAAAGCCCACGCTTTCGTACAGGCCCAGCGCGCCGGTGGGGTTTTCGGCGTCGACGCCCAGGGCCACGTCGGTGAGGCCGCGCGCCCGCAGCGCGTGCAGGCTGTTAAGCAGCAGCGCTCGGCCCAGCCCGCGCCGGCGATAGGGGCGGCGCACGCTCAGGTCTTCGACCCAGCCGCGCTGGTGGCCGTGCTCGGAATTCTCGGCGGCGGGGATCATATTCATCGAAACGCCGGCGACTTCGTTGGTGACGGTATCCCAGGCTACCTGCCACAGATCGGGATCGGTGTCGGGGCTGTCCATCAGGCGCAGAAACTGCGCGTCGTCGGCTTCGCTGTTGCCCCAGTGGTCGCGGAAGGCTTCTTCGCTGGCCTGCCAGATGGTGTGCAGCAGGGCGCGGTCATGCCGATCGACCGGGCGCAGTTCGAGGCCGAGCGGCAGGGGGGCAGGCGGCAGGGCGT
The DNA here is from genome assembly GCA_038252885.1 of Anaerolineales bacterium. Lineage (GTDB taxonomy): Bacteria > Chloroflexota > Anaerolineae > Anaerolineales > UBA6663 > JADZEK01. Next base: position 16,273 of record JBBRZY010000001.1, read on the forward strand.
CGAGGCCAGTATGCAGCATCTCATAGAAATGCCGGACGGGCACGTAGCCGCGCCGCTCGAACAGCGCTACTTTGCCGACGCGCGTGTCGGCGGTGAAGGACTGAAAGGCGCGCGGGGCTTCGGCGGGGTGTAAAGCGGCCACGGCGCGCAGGCGCGCCTCGCCGCGCTCGACCAGCGTGGCGCCCAGGCCCTGGCGGCGAAAGTCGGGGTCGACATAGCCGGCCAGGTTATAGACATAGGTGCCAGTGCCCTCGAGCCGCCAGGCGGTGTATTGATAGCCGGCGAGGCGGCCGCCGACTTCGGCCAGCAGGATATCTTCCTGCGGGTCAGTGTTCACGAGGTGGCGGAACCAAGCGGTCAGGCTTTCGACGGTCGGGCGCTCGTCTACCTGATCGGCCTGGTTGCAGCGCTGAGCGACAGCGGCCAGGGCGGGCAGGTCGGCCTCGCCGGCGATGGGGCGGATGACAACGTCAGTGACTAAGGTTGAGGCGGTCATATTTCACTCGGGATTGGTTTACGGTAGGTGGCGCTGCGATGCACCGGGCGGAAGCCCATGGCTTCGTACACGCGCAGCGCGCCGGTCAGGTTTTCGGTATCCACGCCCAGGGCGGCCTCGGTCATGCCGCGCGCTTTAAGCTCGCGCAAGTTCTCAGCGATGAGGGCGCGGGCCACGCCCTGCCGGCGCCACGGCCGGCGCACGGTGATGGTTTCGGTATAGCCGCGGCGCCGATTGAACTTCTCGTTCTCGGCGGGGACGATGTAGCCCAGCACCGTGCCCACCACCTCGTTACGGGCGATGTCCCAGGCGACTTTCCAAATATCGCGCTGGAACTCCTGCTCATTGCCCACCCAGCGGGCATAGTCTTCAGCTGACTGTTCCTGTGCGCCCCAATGGTCTTGAAAGGCCTCGACTAGTTCGTTCCAAATGGCCTGATTGTGCTCGGGCAGCGCCGGGCGCAGCTCCACCCCGGCCGGCAGACGCAGATCGGGAATGTTCTCTAAATCTGGGCGGACCATCTGGTAGCCGTAGCGCACGGGCGTGTAGCCGGCGCGTTCCAGCAGGGCGGTCTTGGCGGTTTCAAGTTCGGACGACTCGGCCTGCCACATGGCCTGGGCCGCCGGCGGGCGCGGGTGGTTCTGCTCGGCGGCGATGGCGAGCGCGCGCGCCTCGAGCCAGGCCAGCAGGGCGCGGCCCAGACCCTGGCGGCGCACCTCTGGCCGCACATGCACGGCAATGCGGTAGAGATAGGTTGGGCCGCTGCTCTCCAATTCCCACGAGGCGCGGCCGTAGGCGACCAGCCCAGATGGGCCCTCGACCAGCAGCATGTCGCGGGTCGGGTCGCAGTTGGTCAGGTGGGCGTAGAAATACTGCATCATCTCCAGCGTGACAGTGCTCTCGCGGTTATTGGCAGTCTCGTCGGCCGCCAATACGTCTGCCACGGCGGGCAGGTCTTCCGCGCCACGGTAATGGCGAACGGTGAAGCCGGCGACAGTTGGCAGGGCAAGGGCTGGGGCGGTCATGGGGCACTCGCTTCACTCGGGAAGTTCTTGCGGTAGACGGCTTCGCGCTTCACCGGGCGGAAGCCCATGCTTTCATAGACGCCCAGCGCGCCGGTGGGGTTTTCGGTGTCGACGCCCAGGGCGGCTTCGGTCATGCCGCGCGCCTGGAGCTCGCGCAGGTTGGCGGCCATGAGGGCGCGGGCCACGCCCTGCTTGCGGTACGGCCGGCGCACGCAGATGTTCTCGGTCCAGCCGCGCAGGCGGTGGAACTGGGTGTTCTGCTCGGCGATGATGTAGCCTAGCACCATGCCGGCGACCTCGTTGGTGGCGGTGTCCCAGGCGACTTTCCAGATGGCGGGCTGGAACTCGCGCGTGTCACTCAGCCAACGCTGGTAGTCTTCGAGCGTGCGCTCGGTCTCGCCCCAGTGATCGCGGAAGGCCTCGATGTTGGCATCCCAAATGGCTTGGTAGTGCTCGGGCTGCGCCGGACGCAGCTCTAGCCCGGCGGGTAGGCGCAGGTCGGGGATGTCATCCAAGTTTGGGCGGACCATCTCGTAGAAGTAACGCACGGGGGTGTAGCCGGCGCGCGCGAGCAGCGCGAGGTGGGCGCGTGAGCTCTCGTTGGCGAAGGACTGCCAGTAGGCCTGGGCGACGGGCGGGCGCGGGTGGCCCAGCTCGCCGGCGACGGCCAGAGCGCGGGCTTCGAGCCAGGCCAGCAGTGCGCGGCCCAGGCCCTGCCGGCGCACCTCTGGTTTGACAAACCCGACGATCAGGTACTGGTAGGCCTCGACGCCGTCTTCTTTGACCCAGAAGGTGCGGCCATAGGCGACCAGGCCGGCCGGGCCCTCGACCAGCAGCACGTCGCGGTTGGGGTCGCAGTTGGTCAGGTGGCGATAGTGGTTGAGCATGGTCTCCGGCGTATCGGCGTCTTCCTGACCGTCGGCGGCTTTGCTGGCGCGAATGACGTCGAGCATGGCGGGCTGGTCGGCCTCGCCGCGGTAGGGGCGAAAGGTGTAACCGGCCAGGGCCGGCAGTTCAGGCGTAAGGGTGCTCATGGCATCTCCGTAATCACTAAACAGTTCGAGGCTTTGTTAGTCGTGGGCGTCAGGCCGGTTGATCGGCTTGCTCCCAGTCGGCGCGCAAGAGGCCCATGCTGATGATGTGCTCGCGCCGGCCGTCGCGGCCATCCCATTCGCGCTGGGTGCCCTCGTGCACGAAGCCGCACTTCTCGTAGGAGCGGATGGCGCGGGCGTTGTCGGCGTTGGCCTCCAGGCTGATGCGTTCCAGGTTCAGCTCGTGAAAGCCGAAGCGCAGGGCCAGGCGCATGGCGTCGGTGCCATAGCCTTTGCTTAAGTCGGCCTGCTCGCCGAGGCCGATGCCGACGAAGGCTTCGGCGTTGGGCCAACTGATCACCCACAGGCCAACGTAGCCGATGAACTGGCCGGTGGTCAGCAGGTGAATGCCGAAGGGGAAGCTGCGGCCGTGCTCGGCGCGCTGCTCCATGGCGGCCAGCACGTGGGCGGCGCTCTCAGGGCGCACCGCGTCGCCGTCGGCCCAGCGGCGGAGCTCGCTGTTGGTCGTCCAGCGGGCGAAGGCGGCGGCGTCACGCTGCGGGTCTTGCGCGGCGAGCCGGACGAGTGTGCCAGCGTATAGATCAGGGTAACGCAGTTGGGTGGGCATGGGCTAAAGCGCTCCTGCGCCGGTCTGCCACTCGCTGCGCAGCAGACCCATGAGCAGCAGATCGTGGCGCTGGTTGTCGCGCCGCAGCCGCTCGCGCTGGCGGCCCTCGTGCACGAAGCCCAGCTTTTCGTAGGTGTGGATGGCGCGCGGGTTGTAGCCGAAGACTGAGAGGGTGACCCGGAAGAGGTTGAGGTCGGCAAACGCGAAGCGCAGCAGCAGGCGCATGGCCTCGCTGCCGTAGCCCTGGTTCCAGTCGGACCGCTGGCCGAGGGCGATGCCGATCCAGGCGTCGCGGTGGGCCCAGGCTGGGATCATCAGGTCGAGCGTGCCCAGCAGCCGGTCATCGGCCAGGGCGCGGATGCCGAAGAAGTAACCCGCGGGGCCGCGTTCGTCAAACAGGTGCTCGTCCTCCAGGTCCTTACGCAGCTCGGCCAGCGACCAATGGCGGGCGACGTTGGTTTGCAGCAGGCGCAGAAACTCGCTGTCCTGCGACCAGGCGGCCATGGGCGCGAGGTCGCGGTCCACGTCGAGGGCGGCCAGGCGTAAACGCGCTCCTTGTAGCGAGTTCGCCGGAGTGTTGGGGACAGAGGAGGCGGTCATGGGGCCTCCGCTGTGAGGGCGCGGCGCGCCGCCCATTCGGCGCGCAGCAGGCCGTACATGAGAAGGTCCCAACGCTGGCCGTCGCGGGCCACGGCCTGGCGGCGGCGCACTTCGAGCGTGAAGGCGTTGCGCTCGCAGAAGCGGATGGCGCCGAGGTTATAGCCGCCGAGGTAGCCGGCCACGCGGTGCATACCCAGCTCGTCGAAGGTGTAGCGCAAAAGCAGGTCGAGCGCTTCTTGGCCGTAGCCCTGGCCACGGTCGGCTGGGTCGCCGATGCCTAGGCTGAGGACAGCGGCGCGGTGCATCCAGTCGAGGTTGTGTACGCGCGCAAAGCCAAGCAGCCGGTCGGGTGTAGGCGCGGTTGCGGCAGCGGCCTCCGTTGCGGGCGAGGCCGGGGCGCGCAGGCGCAGCGCGAAGTGAAAGGTCTTCTCGGCTTCCTTGGCGAGCTGTTCGTATTTCTTTTTCACCTGGGCCGGTGAGAGTGGGTGGGCCGGGGCGGTGTCGATCAGCCGCAGCCACTGGCCGGCGTGGGTCCAGGCGCTTTCGATGGGCGCGTCGGGCTCGGGGTCGACGGCGGTGAGACGGACGCGCGGGCCTTCAAAGAGTTGGGTCATACGGGCTCCTCGGCGGCCGGCGCGGGCCGGCGCGTGAGTGTGAGAAAGACGTCTTCGAGCGTGGCGCACGGCCCAGGGGCCAGGCGCTGCTTGAGGGCGGCGGGCGTGTCGAGCGCCACCAGCCGGCCGCTGTCGACGACGGCCACGCGGTCGCACAGGCGCTCGGCTTCGGCCATGTCGTGCGTGGTCAGCAGCACGGTGGTGGCGTGCGTGGCGCGCAGCTCTTGGATGAAGTCTTGCACGTCGCGGCGGGCGCGCGGGTCGAGGCCGGTGGTGGGCTCATCGAGCAGCAGCACGCTCGGCTCGGCCAAAAACGCGCGGGCGATGGTGACCTTTTGCTGTGTGCCACGGCTGAGGGCTTCCATGGGCCGGTAGAGCGCGGAGGCGGGCATGCCCAGCCGTTGCAGCAGTTCGACGACGCGGCGGCGCGTTTCGGCCGGGCGGCTGGCGTATTGCCGCGCGCCATATAGCAAGTTCTCGATCGGCGAGAGCTTCTTAAAGAAGGCGGCGTCGGGCGCGACCGGGCCGAAGCGGCCAAAGGCGGCCGGCGCGGCGGGGTCGTGGCCGAAGAGCGCCACCTGCCCGGCGTCGGGCGCGAGCTGCAAGGCCAGCAGGCGCACCAGGGTGGTCTTGCCGCTGCCATTGGGGCCGACGAGGCCGAAGATCTCGCCGCGGTGCACGTCGAAGGTGAGGTGATCGACGGCGACGGTGGCGCGGGCCGGCCGCAGGGTGCCGCCGTTGGGAACGCGGGTGAGCGGGCTATGAGGTTGGGGGGCAAAAGTTTTCACCGCGTTGTCGACGCGGATGGCCAGGTCTGACATCGGAACCTCCCCAGCGCGCAAGCACTGAGCGAAAAAAAGGGCCGTGAGCGAAGGAACTTCGCGCTCACGGCCCGCTCAGGGCTTGGTCGGTAAAAAAAAGGACCGTGGGCGCTATTGCGGCGCCCACGGCCCAGGAAGTCCGTTTAGAAGAACGGGTTTACTCTGGGCAACAGGCGCAATCCGACATAGAAAATCCGCCAACGGGGGCGCTGGTGGCGGCGATGAGAAAATCGGGCTTCTTGAATGTCACCATATGTCGTGAGCCTGTGCCTTTCTTAGAGTGGGTGCAGTCTACCATAGGGCGGCGGGCGAAGTCAATAAGATTTTTTGGGGGAGGCGCGCTAGGCGGCGGGGGCGACTGAACCTTTACGCCCAGGGCAATCGCATGTTAGTTCCGTAGGTTGAGAAATACTCAAAAGCTGCTCCGAAATTGGACCTGGCTGTGACCACCCGAGACGCTGCGCGTCACCCCCCACAGAAGGAGCGCTGAGATGAGCGACCTGACGGGGGGCTTCGAAATGACAGTTAAACGGGGCTGGTCAGTCAACGCCGTGCAAATTAGATGCAATTGCCCTGCCTTTACGCCCGGCGCGATTTATAGGTATCATGTTCGGCATGAATGGCATGACTGCTTCGCCCTTGAGTCTCCCGAGTGCTCAGCCTGTGGCGCTCCCGGTGCATCTGTGAAACTGGCCATCTTCGGCGCTACCGGGCAGACCGGGCGGTTGGTGGCGCAGCAGGCGCTGGCAGCGGGGCATGGCGTGACGGCGCTCGGGCGCGACCCGGCGCGGGTGACGCCGGCGGCCGGCCTGCGGCTGGTGCGCGGCGATGTGCGCGACGCGGCGGCGGTGGCGCAGGCGATTGAGGGGGCAGAGGCGGTGGTGAGCGTGCTGGGGCCGAGCCGCAACGCGCCGGACTTTGCGGTGAGCGCGGGCACGGCCAATATCGTGGCGGCCATGCGCGCCGCCGGCCTGCGCCGGTTGATCGTGACCAGCGGCGCGGCGGTGCGCGATCCGTTGGATCGGCCGGGGCTGTTCGACAATTTGATCGCGGCCTTGGTGCGGCGCGCGGCGCGGTATGTGTATGAAGACATGGCGCGGACGGTGGCGCTGGTGCGCGCCAGCGATTTGGATTGGACGGTGCTGCGCGTGCCCCGGCTGACCGATGGCCCGGTGACCGGCCGCTGGCGTCTGGGCTATGTGGGGGCGGGCACCGGCCTGCGCCTGGCGCGCGCCGACCTGGCCGGGTGTGTGCTGGCGCAGTTGAACGACCCAGCTTATGTGCGGCGGGCGCCGGCGGTGAGCAATTAGATGCCGCCGGCCCTGATCATCCTCTTCGGCCTGCCGGGCGCGGGCAAGTCGTTTGCGGGGCGGCTGCTGCGCGACGAGTTCGGCTATCATTTCCATGAAGCGGATGACGATATTCCGGCCGACTACAAGCGCGATGTGGCGGCGGGGCAGGTGGTGTCGGACGAGCGGCGCGACGCCTATCACCGGCGGCTGGTCGAGCGCGTGGCCGCGCTGGCGGGCGAGCACCCACGCCTGGCGGTGGCGGTGCCGCTGCTGCGCGACAAGCACCGCCACTGGTTGGCCGAGCGCTTCCCCGCCGCCGTGTTCGCGCTGGTGACCTGCGCCAGCGAGCCGTGGGAGGCGCGGCTGGCGGCCCGCACGCACACTGTGGGGCTAGACTATGCGCGCAAGATTGTGGCGCTGTACGAGCCGCCGACGCTGCCGCACGCGACGCTGGACGACAGCGCCGAGGGGGCTGCGCCGCTGCTGGAGCAGTTGCGGCGGCAGTTGAATTGACACCGACTCTCGATTGGAGCAACCCATGCCTGTGACCATTGACGCCGCCTTCGCCCTTGCCACGCTGGCCGAGTTGGTGCGCATCAACTCGATCAACCCCACGCTGGTGCCGGGTGCGCCGGGTGAGGCCGAGATCGCCGCGCACGTGGCGGGCAGGCTGGAGCGCAGTGGGCTGGAGGTGCACACGCACGCGCCGGAGCCGGGGCGGGTGAGTGTGGTGGGGGTGCTGCGCGGCAGCGGCGGCGGGCGCAGCCTGATGCTCAACGCGCATGTGGATACGGTGGGCGTGGACGGTATGGCCGAGCCGTTCTCCGGCGCGGTGCGGGAGGGGCGGCTGTATGGGCGCGGAGCGTATGATATGAAGGGGAGCCTGGCCGCCTGCCTGACGGCCGCGCAGGCGCTGGCGCAATCACCCCAGCGGCTGCGCGGCGATGTGCTGGTGGCGGCGGTGGCCGACGAGGAGTACGCCAGCCTGGGCACGGCTGACTTGATTGACCGCTACCCGGTGGACGGCGCGGTGGTGACTGAGCCGACGCACTTGGACTTGTGTCTGGCGCACAAGGGCTTTACCTGGGTGACGGTGGAGACGTTCGGCCGCGCGGCGCACGGCAGCCGGGTTGACTTGGGGGTGGACGCGAACTTGAGGATGGGCCGCTTCTTGGGCGCGCTGGACGGGCTGGAGCGCGAATTGCGCGCTCGGACGCCGCACCCGCTGGTGGGGCCGCCGTCGCTGCACGCGGCGCTGCTGGCGGGCGGCACGGGCCTGAGCACCTACGCCGCGCACAGCCAGGTGCAGATCGAGCGCCGGACGATCCCGGGTGAGAGCGAGGCGCAGGTGGTGGCCGAGCTAGAGGCGCTGGTGCGCGCGCTGGCAGCGGCTGACCCGAGCTTTGAGGCCAAGGTGACGGCGTTCTTCTCGCGCCAGCCGTTTGAGGTGGCGCCTGAGGCGCGGCTGGTGCAGACGCTTCAGCGGGCGGTGACGGCGGTGCGCGGGCAGCCGCCGGCGCTGACCGGCCAGACGCCGTGGATGGACTCGGCGCTGCTGGCGGCGGCGGGCGTGGAGACGGTGGTGCTTGGCCCGACCGGCGCGGGCGCGCACGCCGCCGAGGAGTGGGTGGAGGTGCAGTCGGTGTGCGATTTGGCGCAGGCGTTGGTGCTGGCCGCCGAAGACTACTGTGGGTAGTAGCCGGGGTGCGAATGGCGGAGAGAAAAGAGAAAGAGAAAAAGAAAAAGGTAGGGCCGAGGCAGCACCCTACTTTTATTCGTTCGCTATTTAGCCGTTGATGTTTGAAAAAGGAGGTCGGCCTTGAACGGCCGTCCTCCAATTCAGAATCTGGGCACTGCTCGCATTGGTGGGCTGCCAAGGCTGGGGCGGACCAGGCGATTTGCTCGATTCGACGGTCAGTAGTGTTCAACGTCTGGGGGCCGTCGCAGCGCAAGATGGACGAATGAAAGCAACTATCTGACCCTTCACGAAAAAACTAAGTGGATGGCAGTCAGGCCTGCCATCCACTTAGTTTTTTCGTTGGCACGCGCACACGGCTGCGACAGACCTAACCGCTTGGTGCGGCGGGGTGTCCAGACTAATGATCCTTGGTAAAAGGAGGTCGCACGTGAAGGGACGGCTCCCAATTCAGAATCCGGGCACTGCGCGCATTACCGAGCTGCTAAGGCGGGGACGGACGAGATAATACTCGTTATTCGACGGTCAATAATCGGGTGAGCTGTCTCCCCCGCCACACGGCCGGGTGGTGATGGAGGCTGCGAGCGGGGGTTCGGATGGACCGGGCCGAGGAGCGGGTGATGGGCCAGCGGCCGGAAGCGGGCGCGTTGCGCGGTAAACGAAAAATGCCGGGGAAGTCAGCACGCTTGACTTCCCCGGCACTTGTATTGTTGCAAAGGCTGGCGCGACTTACCGAATGGTTGCCTTGACGTTCTCCCAGGCGGTGCGCACGGCGAGCTTGAAGTCGGCCCAGGTGTTGTTGGGGTAGCGCGTCTCCCACTCGCGCTGGGCGTCGGGCTCCACGCGTTCCCAGTCGTAGTCCTTGTAGCGCGGGTCGGCCCGCAGGGTTTGGCCGTAGACGTAGGCCGGGCGGTAGACGTCAAAGTCGCGGCCGGTGGCGGCGAGGGCTTCGTCATAGTGGCGGCGGAAGTAGCTCTCGTCGTCATCGTAGCGGCTGGCCGGATCGACACTTTCGGCCAGGCCATAGATGCGGCGCTCGGCGGCTACCTGTTCGCCGGTGTAAGGTTCAGACGTCGGGCTGTAGCCGGTCCAGCCGTTGGCGCGCCAGTCGGCCGCGCGGCGCTCGACATCGACCGCGTAGTGGCGGCTAAGGATGCCGCGCACCGCCTCGGCCTGGTCATCGGAGGCGTTCACCGTCACCAGTGCGCCGCCGCGCCGCACGCCCTCGGCGTAGTAGTGGGCCTGATCTTCCGGCACGCCCAGGTCGACCAGCGCGCCCAGCAGGCCGCCGGCCAGGCCGCCGCTGACTGCGCCCATGCCGACGCCGAAGATGCCGCTGAGGACCGTAGCCAGCGGGCCGGCCGCCAGCACCGGGCCGATGCCGGGCAGCACCAGCGCGCCCAGGCCGACCATGAGCCCGGCCAGGCCGCCCAGCACCGCGCCCATGCCCGCGCCGGTGGCGGTGGCGTCGCGGTGGACGGGGGTGGTGGTGGCCCAATCGGCCCCGTTGAGGCTCTGCGTGTACGTGCCGGTGACGTCGTGCGCCACCAGGCTGACATCGCTGCTGGGCAAGCCCAGCTCGCGCAAATCGCGCACGGCCGCGTGGGCGGCGTCGAGGTTGTCAAATAGTCCGGCGATAGTTTTCATGGGCTCACTCCTTAGGGGCTGCGAACAACGATCACACGCTCAGCCTGACGTTTACCATAGCAGACGGGAGGGGGTTTGCCTGTCGGCGCGCGGCTGAAAGGCGTGTCAGCCGTTGGCTTACGGGCCAGGGGGAGCATTTCAGTCTGGGGGCCAATTGTGTAAAAGGCTCGGTGGCGGCAACGTCGAGATAGGTTCTCACCGCAAGGGGAGGTTGTGAAAGGTCGTATCTGACCGAAGGAAATTTTTACCAGGGGGTCGGTGGGCAAGCCCACCTTCCCCCTGGTAAAAATTTCTGGCTGGCCCAAAACGGCAGCGGCCCGAATGGGCGTGTAAACCCGCTGGCGGCAGGGATAGGTGCGCCGGTCAGTCAATCACCCCGGCGGCGCGGCGCGCGGACGAGGGCGCGGATGAGCCGGACCCAGCGCCTAGCGCTGACCCCGCTGGGCCGGAGGTTTTGGCCCCCAAACTGAAACATACCCAGGC
>JBBRZY010000002.1:0-24370 GCA_038252885.1 Anaerolineales bacterium
AGATGGTGATGCCGGGCGACAACATCAACATGTCGGTCGAGTTGATCACGCGCGTGGCGCTGGAAGCCGGGCAGCGGTTCGCGATCCGCGAAGGCGGCCTGACCGTCGGCGCCGGCGTCATTACCAAGGTCAACGAGTAAAAATGGCTAAGCAAAAAATCCGTATTCGTTTGAAGGCGTACGACCACCGCGTGCTTGACCAGTCGGCCAAGCGCATTGTTGAGACGGCAGAGCGCACGGGCGCCAAGGTGGTGGGGCCGGTGCCGCTGCCCACGCGCATCGAGAAGTTCACGGTGCGCCGCAGCCCGTTCATCGACAAAGACTCGCAGGAACATTTCGAGATCCGCACCCACAAACGCTTGATTGATGTGGTGGACCCCGATAGCAAGACGATTGATTTGCTGACCCGCCTCAATTTGCCGGCGGGCGTCGATATCGAGATCAAGCTGTAAGTTTGCACTAACGCGTTTTACCAAAAAGCCGGGTACCGAGCCGGCGGGATCGCAGCCCCCTACAACCAGCGCTGCGACCTGCTGTTGCTAACCCACCCGGCCGGGGATGATGCTGGCACGCCCAGCCAGACAGTCCCCTGACGATACTCTAAGGAGATGCGATTACCATGAAAGGGCTGATTGGGAAGAAAGTTGGGATGACCCAGCTCATTGCAGAGGACGGCAAGGTTACGCCGGTCACTCTCATTGAAGCTGGGCCTTGCTTTGTCACCCAGGTGCGCACGATGGAGAGCGAAGGCTACACATCGGTGCAACTGGGCTTTGAGGAAGTCAAACCCAAGCGCCTGGCGGCTGGGGAGCGGGGTCACTTGAAGACCAACAACCTGCCGCCGCTGCGCCACCTGCGCGAGTTCCGCGGGGAATATGCCGAGCTGAAGGCGGGCGACCGCGTGACGGCCGAAGTCTTTGCGATTGGCGACCAAGTGGATGTGGTTGGCATCAGCAAAGGCAAGGGCTTTCAGGGCGCCATCAAGCGGCACAACTTCAAACGCCAGGACAAGACGCACGGCGCCTCCGACCGCACGCGCGCGCCGGGCTCCAGCGGCCAGACCACCACGCCCGGCCGCGTGTACAAGGGCAAGCGCATGGCGGGCCACATGGGCAGCGACCGGGTGACCTCGCTCAATATCCGGGTGATGCTGGTGGACGGTGAGCGCAACCTCTTGGCTGTGCGCGGCAGTGTGCCGGGCGCCAAGGGCACCGTCGTCATCATCAAAGAGCACCGGTAAATTCGAGGACGATTGGGAGCCATTGCCATGCAAGCCGATGTGAAAAATCTCAAGGGCGAGACGGTGAAGTCGGTGGAACTGCCGGCCGACATCTTCGAAGCCCCGATCAATATTGACCTGATGCACCAGGCCTACCAGCGCCAGATGGCGAATGCCCGCCTGGGCACGCACAGCACGAAGTCGCGCGGTGAGGTTTCCGGCGGCGGCAAGAAGCCCTGGAAGCAGAAGGGCACCGGCCGCGCGCGCCAGGGTTCGATCCGCTCACCGCAATTCGTGGGCGGCGGCAAGGTGCACACGCCCAAGCCGCGCGATTACACGCAAGCCATGCCGCGCCAGATGCGCCGCGCGGCGCTGCGCAGCGCTCTGTCGGTCAAGGCCGGCGACGGCCAGATTGTGGTGATTGACGAGTTGAACTTCGAAGCCATGAAGACCAAGACGATGGCTGAGACGCTGATCAACCTGACGGGCGAAGGCCAGACCACGCTGGTGCTGCTGGCGGCCAAGAATGAAGGGGTGGAGCGCTCGCTGCGCAACCTGGACACGGCCAAGTATCTGCGGGCGAATTATCTGAACATCCGCGACTTGCTGATCTACGACAAAGTTCTGCTGCCGCTAGGCGCCCTGGAAGTTATCCAGGGTTATCTAGGCTAAAGGCGCCGGAAGAGAGGCTAACATGACGACGATTTATGAGATCCTCCGCCGGCCGATCGAGACTGAGAAGTCGCGCTATCAGAGCGCGAAGCTGCATCAGTACGCGTTCGAAGTCGACCGGAACGCAACCAAGATTCAAATCCGATCAGCCGTCGAAACGCTGTTCGACGTGGAAGTGGTGAAGGTGAATGTGCTGGTGGCGCCCGCCAAGCGGGGACGCCGGGGCAAGACCGGCCGCCGCACCGTCATCCGGGGCCAGGCTTACAAGAAGGCCATTGTCACCATCCGCGCCGACCAGACGATTGACGCGTTTGAAGGGGTGAAGGGCTAAACCATGGCCGTCAAAATCTACAAACCAACGTCGCCTGGCCGGCGCGGCATGACCAGTGCTTCGTTCGAAGAGATCACCAAGAGCACGCCGGAACGCAGCCTGCTGCGCACGCTGCACAAGCACGCCGGCCGCGACTTCACCGGCACCATCAGCGTCCGCCATCGCGGCGGCGGCGCGCGCCGGCACTACCGCTTGATCGACTTCAAGCGCAACAAGATCGATGTGCCGGCTAAGGTGGCCGCGATTGAGTACGACCCGAACCGCTCGGCCCGGATTGCGCTGCTGCACTACGTGGACGGCGAGAAGCGCTATATTATCGCGCCGGTGGATGTGAAGGTAGGCGACATGCTGGTGTCGGGCAAGACGGCTGAAATTCGGGCCGGCAATGCCCTGCCGATCGGGAGCATCCCGCTGGGCACGCTCATTCACAACATCGAACTGCAGCCAGGCAAGGGCGGGCAGGTGGCCCGCTCGGCGGGGGCGGCCGCCCAACTGCTGGGTAAAGAAGGCGATTACGCCCAGGTGCGCATGCCGTCGGGCGAAGTGCGGCTGATCCCGCAGACCTGCATGGCCACCATCGGCGAGGTCGGCAACCTGGATCACTCGAATGTGAAGCTGGGTAAGGCCGGACGCACGCGCCATCGCGGCATCCGCCCGACGGTGCGCGGTTCGGCCATGAGCCCGCGCGACCACCCACACGGCGGCGGCGAAGGCCGCCAACCGGTGGGCAAGCCTGGCCCGCGCAGTCCGTGGGGCAAACCCACCCGCGGTTACAAGACCCGGCGCAATAAGCTTTCCAACCCGCTGATTGTTAAGCGGCGCGGCAAGAAGCGTCGTTAAGCCCGAGCGAGCGAGGTAGTTAGCCATGTCACGATCACTGAAGAAGGGCCCCTTCGTGGAGCCCAAGCTGCTGAAGAAAGTCGAAGCGATGAACCAGCGCGGCGAGAAGAAAGTCGTCCGCACGTGGAGTCGCGCCAGCACCATCTTCCCGCAGATGGTGGGGCACACGATCGCGGTGCACGACGGCCGGCGGCATGTGCCGATCTACATTACCGAGAACATGGTCGGGCACAAGTTGGGCGAGTTTGCGCCCACCCGCACCTTCCGGGGCCACGTTACCAAGGAAAAGGCCTCGGCGGTTGGGGAAGGGTAAGCTATGTCGAACGAAGCACTCGCTAAAGCTAAGTACGTGGGCATTTCGGCGCAGAAAGTGCGCCTGGTGGTAGACCTGGTGCGCGGCAAGGCGGCCGACGACGCGTTGAGCATGCTGCAGTTCTTGCCCAACGCGGCGGCCAAGCCGGTCTACAAGGTGCTGCGCACGGCCATCGCCAACGCCGAAGAAAACTTCGGACTTAACCGCGACGAGCTGTTTGTGAGCCAGGCCTTTGCCGATGAGGGGCCGACCCGCAAGTGGCGCCGCTTCGGCGCGCGCGGTCGGTTCAAGCCGCAGTTGCGGCGCTCGGCGCACATCACGATCATCGTTGCGGAACGGGAAGGAGCGGCGTCGTAGTATGGGTCGCAAAGTTCATCCAGTTGGCTTTCGCTTAGGGATTATCAAGGACTGGGGGGCGCGTTGGTTTGCTCCCAAGGGTAAGTATGCGGAGCAGCTCCAGCAAGACTTCACCATCCGGCGCATGATTGCGGCCGAGGCGCCGCGGTCGGGCATTGCCCGGATTGACATCGACCGCTTTCCGTCGCAGTTGGTGGTCACGATTTGGACCGCCAAGCCCGGCATCGTCATCGGCCGCAAGGGCGCGCAGGTGAAGGTGTTGCGCCAGAAGCTGGAAGAATTGACTGGCACGCGGGTGAAGGTGGAAGTGGAAGAGATCACCCAGCCCGATATGGAAGCGCAATTGGTGGCGGAGAATATCGCCGACCAGATTGAGCGCCGCATCAGCCACAGCCGCGCGATGAAGCGCGCGATTGGCCAGGCCATGCGCCAGGGCGCGCAGGGCATCAAGATCGCCGTTGCCGGCCGCCTGGGCGGTTCGGAAATGTCGCGCCGCGAATGGCAGCGCGAGGGCCGCGTGCCGCTCCAGACGCTGCGGGCCGATATTGACTTCGCCAAGGCGGAAGCGCTGACTACTTTTGGCCGGATCGGCGTCAAGGTGTGGATCTACAAGGGCGAGAAGCTGCCCGAAGAGATCGAAGTGCCCGAGGCGACTGACGTTTACGTCAGCGAGTAGAAGGTAAGTTATCATGTTGCTACCCAAGCGGGTTAAATGGCGCAAGCAAATGCGCGGACGCATGAAGGGTCACGAGACCCGCGGCGTCGAAGTATCCTTTGGCGACTACGGGCTGCAGGCGCTTGAGCCCTGCTGGCTGACGCAGCGCCAGATTGAGGCGGCCCGCCGTGCCCTGGTGCGCTATATGAAGCGCCGCGGCAAGGTGTGGATCCGCATCTTCCCTGACAAACCCGTGACCCAGCGCGCCGCTGAAACCCGCATGGGTAAAGGCAAGGGCGCCGTGGATCACTGGGTGGCGGTCATCAAGCCCGGCCGCATCCTGATCGAAGTGTCGGGTCTGACGGAAGAAATCGCACGCGAGGCGATGCGGCTGGCCTCGCACAAGCTGCCGATCCGCACAAAGATGGTCACCTCGTACGACCTGGCGGCCACGATTGAGGAAGGGGCCTAAGATGGAAAGTGCTGAAATTCGGGCCCTGCAGACGCCGGAGATCACGGCCAAGCTGGAAGAGGCGCAATTGGAGCAATTCAAGCTGCGCTTCCAGTTCCGCAGCGGCCAGTTGACGAACTATACGCGCCTGTCGGCCGGGCGCCGCACGATTGCGCGCATGATGACGGTGCTGCGCGAACGGGAGTTGGCGGCCGAGATGGCGGCCAAAGGAGAGCAGGCATGAAGGGTAATCGCCGCCGCCTGGTCGGCAAAGTGACCAGCAACAAAATGACCAAGACCGTGGTGGTGCAGGTGGATAGCCGCAAGCGCCACCCGCTGTACGGCAAGGTGGTCAGCCGCGCCACGCGCTTTAAGGCGCATGACGAAATCGGCTGCCAAATGGGCGACACGGTACGGATCGTCGAGAGCCAGCCGATCAGTAAGGAAGTGCGCTGGGTGGTCGAAGAAGTTGTGACCCGCGGCTACCACGTGGTGCTGCCCGACGACAGCGCCGACACCGCCACGCCGGCGGTGAGCACGCCCGTGCCGGCGGCGGCGCCGGCCGAAACTGAAGGCGGTGCGGCATGATTCAGCAAGAGTCACGGCTAGTGGTCGCCGACAATACCGGCGCGCGTGAACTGCTGGTGATCCGCGTGTTGGGCGGCTCGCGCCGCCGTTATGGCTACGTGGGCGATGTGGTCGTGGCGACGGTGAAAGATGCGGCGCCGCAGGGCGCGGTGAAGAAGAGCGCGGTGGTGAAGGCCGTGATCGTGCGCACCTCGAAGCAGGCGCGGCGCGACGACGGCTCGTACATCCGCTTTGATGATAATGCGGCCGTCATTTTGGACGAAGACGGCGAGAACCCGAAGGGCACGCGCATCTTTGGCCCGGTGGCGCGCGAACTGCGCGAAAAGGGCTACATGAAGATCGTGTCCCTGGCGCCCGAAGTAATTTAGCGGGAGAGTTGGCAGTGAGAATCAAGAAGACCGATACCGTCGAAGTGATCGCGGGCAAAGATCGGGGCAAGCGCGGCGAAGTGCTGCGCGTGCTGCCGAGCAAGAACCGCGTCATCGTGCAGGGCTTGAACCTGCGCAAGAAGCACCAGAAAGCCCGGCCCGGCGCCGGTGGCCGCCAACTGGCGCCCGAAATCGTGACTTTTGAGGGCTCGATGGATGCCTCGAATGTCATGTTGATCTGTCCGAAGTGCGGCGAACGCGTGCGGGCGCGCCACCCGCGCGATGAGGACGGCACGGCGGCGCGCGTTTGCCCGGAATGCGGGAACAAGGTGGACCGCGCCTAAGGGCGGGCCCCCGGTAGGAGTTGCGTAGATATGTATCAACTGCAAGAGCGCTATCAAAAAGAAGTCCGCGATCAGCTCATGAAAGATTTTGAGCTGCGCAACGTCATGCAGGTGCCGCGCGTTGAGAAAGTGGTGGTGAACGTGGGCGTCGGGTCGGAAACGCAAAACGACTCGAAGGCCCTGGACGCGGCGGTGAGCGACATGACGATTATCACCGGGCAGAAGCCGATCATCGCCAAGGCCCGCAAGAGCATCGCCAACTTCAAGCTGCGCGAGGACAAGCCGATCGGCGTCAAGGTCACCTTGCGGGGCCAGCGCATGTGGGCTTTCCTCGACCGCTTGATGAATGTGGCGCTGCCGCGCGTGCGCGACTTCCGCGGGGTGCCGTCGGAGGCGTTCGACGGCCGCGGTAACTACACCCTCGGCCTGCGGGAGCAGTTGGTGTTCCCCGAGATCGAGTACGACAAGATCGACAAGGTGCGGGGCATGGAAATCACCGTGGTGACCTCGGCCCCAAACGACGAGCAGGGGCGGCGGCTGCTGCAATTGCTGGGCATGCCCTTCGCTCGGAAAGGCGAGTAAGCGCGATGGCAAAGACCTCGATTATCGTTCGCGAGACCAAGCGCAAGTTCCAGGTGCGGGTGCGCAACCGCTGCCAGTTGTGCGGCCGCCCGCGCGGTTATATACGCCGCTTTAAGCTGTGCCGCATCTGCTTCCGCGAGCGGGCGCTCGCCGGACAAATCCCGGGCGTCACCAAGAGCTCCTGGTAAATGGCGCGGAATACCAGACGGAGTACCCAGTATGTATAGTGATCCTATCGCCGATATGCTGACCCGCATTCGCAACGCGCACATGGCGGGTATGGCTGCTGTCTCACTGCCGAGCTCGAAGCTCAAGCTGGCCATTGCCCAGATCTTGAAGCAAGAAGGCTTCATCGAAGAGTTCGTGACCCAGACGGGCGAGGGCGAAGTTCAGCCGACGCTGCGTTTGAATTTGAAGTATGTCGGCACGCGGCGTGAGCGCCGGCCCGTCATCAGCGGCATCGAGCGGGTATCGACCCCCGGCCGCCGCGTGTATGCCCGCAAGAAGGATATCCCTTGGGTACTGTCGGGGATGGGCGTGGCTATTCTATCGACGCCCAAAGGCGTTATGACCGGCGCGCGCGCCCGCCAGCTTGGCGTGGGCGGCGAGGTCATCTGCAAAGTTTGGTAGGCGGGAGGTTATCGCCGTGTCGCGTGTAGGCAAGAAACCCATTACGCTGCCCAAGGGGGTCCAACTGGACCTGCAGGGGCAATCGGTCAAAGTTAAGGGGCCCAAGGGCGAGCTGGCCCGTTCCTTCCCGAACCAGGTGAGCCTGGCGATGGAAGACGGAAGCCTGGTGGTCTCGCGCCCGAACGACGCTCCGGCGGTGCGGGCCATGCATGGCACCGCCCGCGCCCTGATCAACAACATGGTGGTCGGGGTGAGCGAGGGCTTTAGCAAGACCCTGGTGGTCGAAGGGGTGGGCTACCGGGCGGAGATGAAGGGTAAGCAGTTGGTCATGGCGCTGGGCTATTCGCACCCAGTGCCGGTCGATCCGCCGGCGGGCATTGCCTTCGCGGTGGATGAGAAGGCGAAGACGATTACGATCACCGGCATCGACAAAGAACTGGTCGGGCAGGTGGCTTCGGATGTGCGGAGTTGGCGCCCGCCCGAGCCCTACAAGGGCAAGGGGCTGCGCTATTCTGATGAGCGCGTTCGCCGCAAGGCTGGCAAGGCCGGCAAGGCGGGCTAAAGCGGTCGCGGCCCCTGGGCGGCTGGTTGGCTGGGTCGCCCGGCTGGAAGTGAACCGAGGAGTTTGACGGAATGGCAAAATACAATCGCAGGGAATCGCGCATGCGCCGGCACGCCCGGGTGCGGGCCTCTATTACGGGCACACCCGAACGGCCGCGCCTGAATGTCTTTCGCAGCCTGACGCACATCTATGCGCAGGTGATTGACGACTCCACCGGTAACACGCTGGCGTCGGCCTCGACCATCGACACTGAGCTGCGGAGCCAGATGGCGGGCAAGAAGAAGGCGGAGCAGGCAAAGTTGGTGGGCCAGATCGTGGCGGCCCGCGCCAAGGACAAGGGGCTGCGCCTGGTGGTCTTCGATCGCGGTGGCTATCGTTATCATGGGCGCGTGAAGGCCGTGGCCGACGGCGCGCGTGAAGGCGGATTGGAGTTCTAACTATGGCTCGACGAGACAATCGCAATCAGCGCGGCCGTGAATCGCGTGATGAAGAGCGCGGCGAAGAGCTGGACGAGCGCGTGGTGGACATCTCACGCGTCGCCAAAGTGATCAAGGGCGGTCGGCGCTTTGCCTTCCGCGTGGTGATTGTGGTGGGCGACAATAAGGGCCGGGTGGGGGTGGGCGTGGGCAAGAGCCGCGTCGTGCCCGATGCCATCCGCAAGGCCACCGACCGCGCCCGACACAACATCAAGCCGGTGAACCTGGCCGGCACGACCATCCCGCACATGGTGGTGGCGCGCCACGCGGGGGCGCAGGTGCTGCTGAAGCCGGCCTCGCCCGGTACGGGCGTCATTGCCGGCGGCGGCGTGCGCGCGGTGCTCGAAGCGGCCGGCGTGCGCGACATCCTGACCAAGAGCATGGGCAGCGCCAACGTGCTGAACGTGGTCTACGCCACGATCAAGGCGCTGAACGAACTCAAGAACGTCGAAGCCGAAGCCATCCGGCGCGGCAAAGACATTCGCTCGGTTACTCCTTTCTGGAATCGGAAGCAGAATGGCAAGCCTCAACAGTAACGCCCCCACTAAGACGATCCGCATCACGCTGGTGCGCAGCCCGCTGGGCTATTCGGAGCGGCATAAGGCCACGGTGCGCAGCCTGGGCCTGCGGCGCCAGCGCCAGGTGGTAGAAGTGAACGATACGCCGCAAGTGCGCGGCATGATCGCCAAAGTTCTGCACCTGATCACAGTGGAAGAGCTTTCATAGCGCCGGTTATTTTGACGCGCCGGTTGAAGAACTTTAGTAGAGCTGTGCATTTTTTGACGAGGGACGATTCATGAAGCTACACGATCTGGTTCCCAATCCAGGTTCCAAGCACCCCAAGAAGCGCGTGGGCCGGGGTATTTCGGCTGGGCAAGGTAAGACCGCCGGCCGGGGCACCAAGGGCGAAGGCGCGCGCCGGGGTAAGGGCGGGGCGCTGTATCGGCAGGGCGGGCAATTGCCGTTCTACCGCAGCCTGCCGTTCAAGCGCGGTTTTACCAATATCCATCGCATCGAGTTCGCCGAGGTGAATGTGGACCGGCTGGACGTCTTTACGGCGAACAGCGAGATCACGCCTGAGGTGCTCGAGGCGGCGGGGTTGTTGAAGGGCGGCGGTGATCGGCCGGTGGCCCTGCTGGGCCGCGGCGAGATCAGCCTGCCGCTGACGATTAAGGTACATCGGGCCAGCGCGGCCGCTATCGCCAAGGTGGAAGCGGCCGGCGGCAAAGTGGAAATTATCGCGGCGGAGTAGGGCCTGATCCATGAAACGTTCTGCTTGGCGTTATCTCTGGACCGCCGCCGATATCCGCAATCGGCTGCTGCTGACTTTTGTCCTGCTGCTGATCTACCGGCTGGCGGCGCACATCCCCGTTCCGGGGGTGAACCGCGACGCCGTGACCCAGATCATGTCGCAGGCGGGGGGCAGCGGGGCCGGCAACCTGGTGGGTCTGCTCGACTTGTTGTCGGGCGGCACGGTGTCGAGCTTCTCGGTGCTGGCGATGGGGGTGTATCCGTACATCACCGCCCAAATCATCTTGCAATTGCTGGTGCCGATCATCCCGCGCCTGCAGCGCATTATGGAAGAAGACCCGCGCCAGGGGCGTGAGTTTCAGGAGCGCTGGACGTACTATCTGGCCGTGCCGATGGCGGCTCTGAACGCCTTTGGCCAGATCCGGCTGATGCTGTCGCTGCAGGGGGCCAGCACGGTACCCTTGCTGACGTTTGGCACGGATATCGGCTTTAACTTGCCGACTATCACGATGATTGTCTCGATGACGGGCGGCACGATGTTCGCCATCTGGCTGGGCGAGTTGATCTCGGAATACGGCATCCGCAATCAGGGGCTGTCGTTGATCATCTTCGCGGGCATCGTCGCGCGCATTCCGTCTAACCTGCTGAGCATTCTGTCGAATGAGGAAACCCGCTGGGTGGCCTTGTTCTTCTTCATTGTGATCGTGGTGGCGGCGGTGTTTGCGATTGTGGTGGTGCAACAGGGCCGGCGCAATGTGCCGGTGATGTACCCTGGCCGCCGCATGGGCAACCGCCAGAGCATGCCGGTGCGCGGCAACCTGCCGCTGCAGGTGAACATGGCCGGCATGATCCCGGTGATCTTCGCCCAGTCGATCTTGACCTTTCCGGCCATCATCGCGCAGTTCTTCGTGGCCAGCACCACGCCCTGGGTGGTGGCGACTGCCACCGGCGTCGCCAACTTGTTTGGCGGCCAGAGCGACTGGTATTGGCTGCTGTTCTTCCTGATGGTGGTGGGCTTTACTTACTTTTACACCGACGTGGTCTTCTCGCAGCAAAACTATGGCGAGAACCTCAAACGCGTGGGCGCGCAGGTGCCGGGCGTGACGAAAGGCCCGGCCACCCAGAAGTACCTGATGAAGGTACTGCGCCGCATTACGCTGCCGGGCGCGGTGTTCCTCGGCATTGTGGCGGTCATGCCCTTCCTGGTGAAGAGCATCATCCCCGGCGCGACGAACATCTCGATCTTGAGCACCGGCCTGCTGATTGTGGTCGGCGTGGTACGCGACACCTTCTTCGGCCTGGACGCCGAACTCAAGCTGCGCGGGTACGACGACACGCTGCTTGTGCGCTAAGGGTATGCCGACTTACCTTTTGCTGATCGGTGGACCGGGCGCCGGCAAGGGCACGCAGGCCCAGGTGCTGCGTGAGAAGCTGGGGCTGCCCCAGGTCTCCTCGGGGGACCTGTTCCGTGACAACCTGAAGCGCCAAACGCCCTTGGGCCAAGAAGCCCAGAAGTATATGGACCGGGGCGAACTGGTGCCGGACGATTTGACGGTGGGTATGATCCGCGAACGGCTGAAGCTGCCAGACGCGGCGGGCGGGGTGGTGCTAGACGGCTTCCCGCGCACGCTGCCGCAGGCCGAGGCGCTGGATGGCGTGCTGGCCGAGTTTGGGGGCCACGTGAATGTGGTCTTGTATGTGAAAGTGGACGATCGGGTGCTCTTAGAGCGCCTGTCGGGCCGCTGGGTGTGCCGGGGGGCAGTGCGGCACACTTACCATTTAGTGTTCAACCCGCCCAAGACACCGGGCGTGTGTGACGTGGACGGCACCGAGCTGTTCCAGCGCGCGGACGACGCGGCCGAGGTGCTGGGCCGCCGCATCAAGGTCTTTTTTGAGCAGACGGCGCCGCTGATTGCGCTGTACGCGCAGCGCGGGCTGCTGGCCGAGATTGACGGCGGCCAGGCGATTGAGCAGGTGACGGCGGACCTGCTGGCGGCTGTCGCAACCAGGACGGCGGCCTGAACATGGCCCGCGTATCGGGCGGCATTGGCCCCCGGCGCAGTGCGCTGCAATCGCCGGCGGTGACCCGGCGCGCGGGGGTCGAACGCAAGAGCGCCCGCGAACTGGGGCTCATGCGCCAGGCGGGCCGCATCAACGCGGCGGCGCTGGCCGCGATGGCTGAGGCGGTGCGGCCGGGGGTGACCACCGGGCAGCTTGACCAGATCGCCGAGAAGGTGATCGTGGGCCGCAACGGGGTGCCGGCTTTCAAGGGCTACCCAGGGCCGTACCCGTATCCGTTTACGACGACGGTGTCGGTGAACGACGAGCTGGTGCACGGCCTGCCAGGGACGCGCATGCTGCGCGAAGGCGATGTGGTCGGCCTGGACTGCGGCACGTTGTTTCAAGGTTTTTACGCTGACGCCGCCCTCACGGTGGGGGTGGGGGGCTTGTCGCCGCTGGCGGCGCGGCTGATCGAGATCACCGAGCAATCCCTGTATGTGGGGATCAGGCTCATGCGGCCCGGCCAGCGCACGGGCGATGTGGCGGCGGCCATGCAGCAGTACGTGGAAGATCACGGCTTCCGCATGGTGCGCAACTACACTAGCCACGGGATCGGGCGGCAGATGCACGAAGACCCGGAAGTGCGCTATTATGTAAAGCCTGGGACCGGGACGCTGTTACAGCCGGGCATGACCATCGCCTTAGAGCCGATGGTGCTGGTGGGCACGGACGAAACAGTGGTCCGGCCCGACCAATGGACGGTGGTGTCGGCGAACGGTTCGCTGACCGCGCATTTTGAGCACACCGTAGCGGTCACGGAGGGCGAGCCGGAAATTCTAACGCTCGCCGGCCAAGACGAAACGCAACCCTAGACGAATATGCGGCCGGCGGGTATAATCAAACGCTTTGCCGTAATCGCCGGTAAGCAGGAGAGATTGTAATGAAGGTTCAGGCTTCTATCCGCAAGCGTTGCCCCAAGTGCAAGATCGTACGGCGCGAGGGCAAAGTATTTGTTATTTGTGAAAACCCGAAGCACAAGCAGCGCCAGGGTTAGTGGTTTGACCCGGCGGCCCGCGCAGCACGGCAAGCATGGAGTGAAAGAGACATCGTATGGCCCGTATTGAAGGCGTTGACCTGCCCCGCGAGAAGCGGATTGAAATCGGCCTGACTTATCTGTATGGCGTTGGTCTCAAGACCAGCCACCAGATTCTGGCCTCGACCAGCGTAAGCCCCGATACGCGGGTGCGTGACTTGACGGAAGCCGACGTGGCCGCTTTGCGCGACTACATCGGCCAGCACCTGACGGTGGAAGGCGATCTGCGCCGCGAGGTGCAGCTCAACATCAAGCGCCTTCAGGAAATCGGCTGCTACCGTGGTCTGCGCCACCGCCGCAACTTGCCGGTGCGTGGACAGCGCACCCGCACCAATGCCCGCATCCGCAAGGGCATCAAGAAGACCGTGGCGGGGCGTGGTCGCCGCCGCGGCGCCAAGAAGAAGTAAGTAATCACTGCTGGCCGGCCGCCCGCGTGCGGCTGCGCCTGGTCTCCTGGTTGTTCGGGCTACCCTTCCGGCCCGCGGCTGACAACTGGGAAACTGAGCGCGGCCCCCACGCGGTTGCTGTAACGCTGCCGGCCACGCAGTTTGGATCAAACAGAGCGAGGACTAATGGGACGAACTGCAAAAGGCACCCGCCGTACGGCCGCCAAGCGCACCAAGCGCGCACCGGCCAATGGGCAAATTCACATTCATGCGTCGTTCAACAACACCATCGTGACGGTGACGGACACGCAAGGCAACGCCATCTCGTGGGGTTCGGCGGGCACCGCGGGCTTCAAGGGCTCGCGCAAGAGCACGCCCTACGCCGCCCGCATGGCGGCTCAGGACGCGGCCAAAGCGGCCATGGACCTGGGCATGGCCGAGGTTGACTTGCTCATCAAGGGGCCTGGCCCCGGCCGTGAGGCCGCCATCCGCGCCATCCAGAGCACCGGCATCCGGGTCCGTTCGATCCGCGATGTAACGCCGGTCGCGCACAATGGCTGCCGTCCGCCCAAGAAGCGCCGCGTCTAGAAGCAACGGCGGTCGGCTTGCTGGGCCCCTGCGGGGCTGGGCGAGCTGGGCGCCTCATGGAAGGATTTCTGAAGCTATGGCTAAATATATCGGCCCGGTGTGCCGGCTGTGCCGGCGCGAGGGTGAAAAGCTTTACTTGAAGGGCGCGCGCTGCTTGTCGCCCAAGTGCGCGATCGAGAAGCGCAACTTCCCGCCGGGGCAACACGGCAAGGAAGGGCAGTTCAAGCGCAACCGCTCGTCGGACTATTTGCTCCAACTGCGCGAGAAGCAGAAGGCCCGCCGCGTGTATGGCGTGCTCGAAGCTCAGTTCCGCCGCTACTATCGCCAGGCCATCAAGAGCCGCGGCGTGACCGGCGCAGTGCTGCTCCAGATTTTGGAGCGCCGGCTGGACAATGTGGTCTACCGTCTGGGCTTCGCCGTCAACCGCGCGCAGGCCCGCAACCTGGTGACCCACGGCCACTTCAATATCAATGGCCGCCGCACCGACGTGCCGTCGGTGCAGATTGAGCCGGGCGACCTGATTGAGGTGCGCCCCGGTTCGCAGCGCCGCCCGTACTTCACCGACCTCAAGGCCGGCGATAGCGTGCGCGGGGTGCCGAACTGGCTGAGCGCCGATCAGACGCTGCTGGCGGGCAAGGTGACGCGGCTGCCGTCGCGCGAAGAGATTGACGCGAACTTAAACGAGCAGCTCATCGTCGAGTTTTACTCGCGGTAGGTGGCAGTTGTGGTGCTGCCCCAGCGGGGCCGGCTGTGGCCGGCACCCTGGCTGGGTGGTGGTGTCTGTAAAACAGCATAGCCTCGGGCGCGGTTTTTCAGGGTGCCCTGAGGGGAAGAAAACAAACCTATGACTATGACGAACAGCATGGTCTTGCCCAAGATTGAAGCGGAGACCACCTCGCGCAATTACGGCAAGTTCATCATCAGCCCGCTGGAAAGCGGCTACGGCGTGACACTCGGCAATGCGCTGCGGCGCGTGCTGCTGTCCTCGCTGGAAGGCGCCGCCATCAGCTCGCTGCGCGTTTCGGATGTGCCGCATGAGTTCTCGGACATTCCGGGCGTCAAAGAAGACATGACGCAATTGCTGCTGCAAGTGAAGCAGCTGCGCTTGGTTCTGCACGAGGGCGAGACTTCGCGCCTGCGGTTGGATGTGCGCGGCGAAGGCACCGTGACCGCCGCCGACATCATCGCCCCGGCCGAAGTTGAGATCATCAACCCTGACCTGTACCTGTTCACGGTTGACAACGACAAGGCTAAGCTAGAGATCGAGATGTCGGTTCAGCGCGGGCGGGGCTATTCGCCCGCGGAGGAGCGCGGCCGGCTGCCCATCGGCGAAGTGCCGGTGGATGCGATCTACAGCCCGGTGAAGCGCGTGAACTTCGACGTGCAGCGCGCGCGCGTCGGGCAGATCACGAACTTCGACCGCCTGGTCATGGAAATTTGGACCGACGGCAGCATCCGGCCAGAGGCCGCGCTGCGCTCGAGCGCCCAAATTTTGATGAGCCACCTGCGGCTCGTGGCGGGGGTGACAGAAGAGTCGCTCCAGGCCGTGGTGGCCGCGCCCGAAGATCTGCCCAAGGTCTCGAGCGAAGTCTATGAGACCCCGATCGAGCACCTCGACTTGTCGGTGCGGGTGTTCAACTCACTGAAGCGCACGGGCATTACCACCGTGGGCGAAGTGATGGATATGCTGACCAAGGGCGAAGAGACCATGTTGGCGATCCGCAACTTCGGCGACAAGAGCTTGGATGAACTGCGCGATAAGCTGCGCGAGAAGGGCTATCTGAAGGACGGCGACGCCGCGGCGGTCGTCAAGCCCAGTGAAAACGGAGAGATGCCGGTATGAAGCACCAAATGTCGGGCAGTAAGTTAGGCCGTTCGGCCCCCCAACGAGTTTCGCTGCGCCGCAATCTGTTGAAGGCGCTGTTTGAGCACGAGCGGATCAAGACCACCGAGGCCAAGGCCAAGTTCGTCCGCTCCGACGCCGAGAAGCTGATCACCCTGGCGAAGCGCGGCAACAAGGCTAACCTGGTGGATACCCCCCAGGGCAAGGCCAACTACGTCAGCGCCCAGCGCCTGGCGCAGGCGCGCCTGAACGACCCGGCCATCGTGCACAAGCTGTTTGAGACCATCGGCCCGCGCTTCGAGAAGCGGCCGGGCGGTTACACGCGCATCCTGAAGCTCGGCGCCCGGCTGGGCGACGCGGCCGAAGTGGTGCTGCTGGAGCTGGTCGAGGAATAAACCCGCGACGCGGCGCGCCGGCAATGGCCCAGGCATGATGGGGCGCTACCGCGCGCTGGTGGAGTACGACGGCACCGACCTGCACGGCTTTCAGCGCCAGGCCACCGGGCGCACGGTGCAGGGTGAGTTGGAGAACGCGCTGGCCGAGATCGGCTGGCTGGGGCGCGCGGTGCTGGGCGCCGGCCGCACCGACAGCGGCGTACACGCCAGCGGGCAAGTGGTGGCCTTTGACCTGGATTGGCAGCACGGCCCGGAAGCACTACTCCGGGCGCTGAACGCCAATTTGCCGAGCGATGTGGCGGTGAAGGCGGTTGAAGCCTGTGCGCTGGAGTTTCACCCGCGGTACAATGCGCGGGGGCGGCGCTACCGTTACACCCTTTACAACCAGCCGGGGCGCTCACCGTTAGCCCGGCGCTATAGTTGGCAGGTGTGGCCGGCGCTCGAGGTGGCGGCCATGCAGCAAGCCAGCGCGGCGCTGCTGGGCCGGCACGACTTTGCGGCCTTTGGCAGCGACCCCGACCAGGGCACCAACACGGTGCGAACCGTGGCCCAGGCCGACTGGCAAGCGACGGACGGGGGCTGGCACACGTTCGAGATCCAAGCGGAAGCCTTCTTGTTCCGGATGGTGCGCAGCCTGGTGGGGGCGCTCAAGCAGGTGGGGCAAGGCGCGCTGACGGTGGCGCAGTTCGAGGCGCTGTTGGCCTCGGCCGACCGGGCGCAGTGCCCGCCGCTGGCGCCGCCACAGGGTTTGTGCCTGATCGAAGTTCTGTATTAGTGAAATTGGCCGCTCCGGCGGCTTCAGTGGACGCAGGAGCACCAGGAATTATGTTCAAGACGTTTGTCACCAAAGAATCTGATATCCAGCGCGATTGGTTCATCATCGACGCCGCCGGCCAGAGCTTGGGCCGCCTGGCCTCGAAGATCGCCGTCGTGCTGCGCGGCAAGCACAAGCCGATCTTCACGCCCGGGCTCGACACCGGCGATTTTGTGATCGTCATCAATGCCGAGCAGGTCACCGTGACCGGCAACAAGCTGACCGAGAAGTTCTATTATCGCTACTCGGGCTACCCGGGCGGCATGACGGCCATCAGCCTGCGCGACCAACTGGCCAAGCACCCCGACCGGGTGCTTGAGCACGCTGTGTGGGGCATGCTGCCGCACAACCGCTTGGGCCGGGCGATACTCAAGAAGCTAAAAGTCTACGGCGGCGCCGAGCACCCGCACGGCGCGCAGAAGCCGACTGAACTGAAGTAACCTGGAGGCAGAAGAATTTCGATGTCGACACAATATTACGAAGGCATTGGCCGCCGCAAGACCAGCACCGCGCGTGTGCGCCTGGCCCCCGGCGAAGGCGCAGTGGTGTGCAACGATAAGACCGGCGCCGAATACTTTCCGCGCCAGGGTGACATAGATATCGTGCTGTCGCCGCTGGTGACGGCTGGCTTGCTGGGCAAGTACGACGTCAGCATCCAGGTGAAGGGCGGCGGGGTCACCGGCCAGGCCGGGGCGGCCCAGTTGGGCTGCGCCCGGGCGCTGCTCAAGATCGACGCCGACTTGCGCAAGAGCCTGCGCAAGGCCGTGCTGCTGACGCGCGACCCGCGCGAGAAGGAACGCAAGAAGCCGGGTCTCAAGCGCGCGCGCAAGGCGCCGACCTACACCAAGCGCTAGTTATCTCGGCTCGGCCGAGTGGCGCAGGGCGAAGTCTATCTACCCCAGGGCGAGACCAACCGGTCTCGCCCTATTCTTTTTAGCCGAAGCAAGCCGAGAAGGGCAAGGGCAATGACGATCACAATTGTGGGCCTAGGGCCGGGCAACCCCGAGCATTTGACGCGCGAGGCCTGGGCGGTGTTGACCGGCGCGGGCGAGGTTTGGCTGCGCACGGCCCGCCACCCAACCGTGGCCGGGCTGCCGCCGGAGGTGACGGTCCACAGTTTTGACGACCTGTACGAGAGCGCGGGCGCCTTCGATCAGGTGTATCAGGCGATCGCTGAGCGCGTGCTGGAGTTGGGGCGGCGGCCGCAGGGCGTGGTGTACGCGGTGCCGGGGCACCCGCTGGTGGGCGAGGCCACGGTGGCGCTGATTGGGGCGCGGCTGGCAGCGGAGGGGCAGGCGGCAGCGCGGCTGGTGCCGGGGCTGTCGTTTGTTGAGCCGGTGCTGGCGGCCGTGAACGTGGACGCGCTGCCCACGCTGCAAGTGGCCGACGCGCTCGACCTGGCGGCGCGGCATCATCCGTCGTTCCACCCGGATGCGCCGGCGCTGGTGGCGCAGCTCTACTCGCCGCTGATCGCCGGGGATGTGAAGCTGACGCTGATGAACCAGTACCCAGACGACCACCAGGTGGCGCTGGTGCACGCCGCCGGCACGGCCGAGGCGCGGGTGGAGTGGCTGCCGCTGTTCGAGATTGACCGCAGCCCGCACATTGCCCACCTGACCGCGCTGTATGTGCCGCCGCTGCCGGCGGCCTCGGCCATGGAGAGCCTGCAGGAAGTGGTGGCCCATCTGCGCGCGCCGGAGGGCTGCCCGTGGGACCAGGAGCAGACACACGCAACCCTGCGCACCAATCTGATCGAAGAAGCGTACGAGGTGCTTGAGGCGATTGACAACGACGACCCGGACGCGATGCGCGAGGAGTTCGGCGACTTGCTGTTACAGGTGGTGCTGCACGGGCAAATTGCAATTGAGGCGGGCGAGTTTAGCCTGGCGGACGTGATCGCCGGGCTGCACGCCAAGTTGGTGCGCCGCCACCCGCATGTGTTTGGCGACACCAAGGTCAACAGCGTGGGCGAGGTGTTGGAGAACTGGGAGAAGCTGAAGGCGGTCGAGCGTGGCGGCCAGCCGAAGCCGGACAAGGGCGTGCTGGGCACGCTGCCGCCGGGGCTGCCGGCGCTGCTACAAGCGGCCACCTATCAGCGGCGCGCCGCGCGGGTGGGCTTCGACTGGCCGGATGTGAGCGGAGTGCGCGCTAAGGTGGCCGAAGAGATCGAGGAGATCGAGGCGGTGGCGGCGGACGACACGGCGGCGCAGGAAGAGGAAGTGGGCGACCTGCTGTTCGCGGTGGTCAATTGGGCGCGCTGGCTGAAGGTGGAGCCGGAGTCGGCGCTGCGGCAGGCCAACACCAAGTTTGCGCGGCGCTTTGCGCACATGGAAGCGGTGGCCAAGGCGGTCGGGCGCACGCTCGACGGCTATTCGCTGGCCGAGCTAGACGCGTTGTGGGAAGCGGCTAAGAGCAGCGCAGCTTAGGCGAAGACACAATCAAGCTAGCAAACAGCCGGGGCGCTCAGATGAGCGCCCCGGCTGCATTTAAGCGGCCACTATTGCTCGAGCACGTGGGCCAGCTCGAACAGCTCGGGCGCGATGGGCTTTTGCTTACCAATGACATCGGCGAGGGGGGTGGTGGTCATGCGGGTGGCGATTTGGCCGCAGACGACGCCATGCTCGCCGCGGGCCAGCGCTGCTACGGCCGCCGCACCTAGCCGCGAGCCCAGGATGCGGTCGTAGGCGGTGGGCGCGCCGCCGCGCTGCACGTGGCCGAGGGTGGTCACGCGCAGGTCGAAGCCGATCTCAACTTTGTGCTCGGCGAAGTAGGCGGCCAGCACGGCGGCGTTGGCGCGCGCGCCCTCGGCCACCACGCCGATGGCGTGCGATTTGCCGCGCTGGTAGGCCTGGGCGAACTCGTGCGCGATCTGCTCGGGGGTAAGCTCGATCTCGGGGATGACGACGACCTCCGCGCCGCCGGCGATGCCGGCCATGAGCGCCAGGTAGCCGCACTTGCGGCCCATGACCTCTACCAGGAAGGCGCGCTGGTGGGAGGAGGCGGTGATCTTAAGCCGGTCGATGGATTCGAGCGCGATGTTGAGGGCTGTGTCGACGCCGATGGTCAGGTCGCTGCCGACCAGGTCGTTGTCAATGGTGGAGGCCACGCCGACGACGGGGAAGCCCATTACATCTAGGGCCTGGGCGCCGGCTTGCGAGCCGTTGCCACCGATGACGACCATGGCGTCGACGCCATGCTGGGCCAGCTGGCGCAGCGCTTGCCGCCGGCCGTCGAGGGTGTGGAAGGCCACACTGCGGGCGCTGCCCAGGAGAGTGCCGCCCCGTTGGAGGATGCCGCCGACCGAGCGGGCGGTGAGCGGGTCGAACGCGCCCTCCACCAGGCCGTTGTAGCCGTGATGGACGCCGTAGACATGCCAGCCCAGCGCTAGCGCCGAGCGCGTGACCGCCCGGATGGCGGCGTTCATGCCGGGAGCGTCGCCGCCGGAGGTGAGGACTGCAATCGTTTTCACGGGGCTAGCTCTCCAGCAGCAAGATGTCAGGGTATTCGATGATTTGCTTGAGGTGCACCAGGAATTGCACTGCCTCGCGGCCATCGACGATGCGGTGGTCGTAGCTGAGGGCCACATACATCATTGGGCGGATGACGACGGCGCCCTGCCGCGCGATCGGGCGGTCTTCGATCTTGTGCAGGCCGAGGATGGCGACCTGCGGCGGGTTGAGGATGGGCGTGCTGAGCATTGAGCCGAACACGCCCCCATTGGTGAGCGTGAACGTGCCGCCGCGCAGGTCTTCGAGCGCCAGGGTGTTGGTCTGCGCTTTCTGGACGAAGGCGACCACTGCTTGTTCGATGCCGGCGAACGTCAGTTGGTCGGCGTCACGCAGGACGGGGACGACGAGGCCATCTTCCGCGCCAATCGCGACACCGATGTCGAAGTAGTGCTTGAGGACGACTTCGTCTGCCTGAATTTCGGCGTTGAGGCGGGGGAAGGCTTTAAGCGCGCCGATGCTGGCTTTGACGAAGAAGGACGTATAGCCCAGGCCGACGCCGTGCTGCTGCTTGAAGGCCTCTTTGCGGCGGGCGCGAATATCCATGACCGCGCCCAGGTCGATCTCGTTGAAGGTGGTGAGCATGGCGGCGGTGTGCTGCGCCTCGACCAGGCGGCGGGCGATGGTGCGGCGGCGGCGGGTGAGGCGGACGCGCTCTTCGCGGTGGGCGTTGGCGCTGGGGGGAGCGGTCACCGGGGGCGCTGGGGCGGGTTCGGGCTGGGACGCGGCGACAGGGGCAGGGGCGGCCACTGCGGGCTGCTGCGCCAGGAAGGCCTGCACATCTTGCTTGGTCACGCGCCCGCCCGCGCCGGTGGCAGGCACTTGGGCCAGGTCTACGCCCTTCTCATCGGCCAGGCGGCGGGCCACGGGGGTGACGCGCTCAGGGTCGGCGGGGGCGGGTTCGGCTTCGGGCGCGGCGGCGCCGTTGGTGGGCGGGGCGGACTGCTCGGCGGCGGGCGCAGCTTTCTCGGCGGGCGGAGGCGCGGCGGGGGCCGGTGCGCCGACGGCAGCGGTCTCGTCAATCATGCCCAGCACGTCACCGATCTTGACGTCGGTGCCGGTGGGGCTGTCAATGCGCGCCAACACGCCGGCCTTTGTGGCGGCGACCTCCAGGTTGACCTTCTCGGTCTCCAACTCTACCAGCGCTTCGCCGGCGGCCACGCGGTCGCCGGGCTGTTTGAGCCAAGTGCGGACGGTGGCTTCGAGGACGCTCTCTCCTAGTTCAGGGACGACGATGTTGGTGGTCATGGCAGGGTCCGGGGGGCTAGGCGGTCACGCGCTTGGTAAGGGCAAAGGCGGCTTCGACCAGGGCGCGCTGGCTGAGCGCGTGGCGGGCGGAGGAGCCCTCGGCCGGGCTGGCGTTGCGGTCGCGGCCCAGGTAACGCAGCGGCCAGCGGCCGGCGCAGCAGTCCTCCAGGTGCGGGCGCAGAAACTCCCAGGCACCCATGTTGGCCGGTTCTTCTTGCAGCCAGACGACTTCTTCCAAATTGGGGTAGGCGTCGAAGATCGGCTGGAAGTCGTCGGGCCGGAAGGGATAGAGCTGTTCGACGCGCGCGAGGGCGACCTGGGGCGTGGCGGCGCGCTGCGGGTGGCTGGCGAGGTCGAAGTAGACTTTGCCACTGCACCACACCAGGCGGCGGACCTCGGACCGGTGAGCGGCGGCGAGGGGGTCGTCTATCACCGAGTGCCAGCGGCCTTCGGCCAACTCGCGCGGGGTGGAGGCGGCGTCGGGATGGCGCAGCAGGCTCTTGGGGGTCATGACGATCAGCGGCAGCGGGTCGACGGTGAGCAGGTGGGCCTGGCGGCGCAGCAGGTGAAAGTATTGCGCGCCGGAGGTGCAGTTGACGATGCGGCAGTTGGTCTCGGCCGCCAGGCTGAGGAAGCGCTCGAGCCGGCCGCTGGAGTGGTCGGGACCCTGGCCCTCGTAGCCGTGCGGCAGCAGCAGGGTGAGCGAGGGGGTCTGCCCCCACTTGGCGCGGGCCGAGACGACGAACTCGTCAATTTGCACCTGCGCGCCGTTGATGAAGTCGCCGTACTGGGCTTCCCACAGCACCAGCCGCTCGGGGGCCTGGACGTTGTAGCCGTACTCGAAGCCGACGGCGGCGGCTTCAGACAGCGGGCTATTGTGGACCTCGAAGGCGGCCTGGGCTTGCGGCAGCGCTTGCAGCGGCGTAAAGGTCTGGCCGGTGCGGGCGTCGTGATAGACGGCGTGGCGCTGGCTGAAGGTGCCGCGCTCGACATCTTCGCCGGTGAGGCGGATGGCGGTGCCGTCGGCCAGGATGGAGGCGCAGGCGAGTTGCTCGGCCAGCGCCCAATCGACGGTGGGTTGGTCGGCGTCGGCGAGCGCGGCGCGGCGGCGCTGGAAGACGCGGTCGAGCTTGGGGTTGAGGGTGAAGCCGGCCGGCAGTTGGTGCGCGGCGGCGTGCAGGGCGCGCAACTGGGCCAGCGGCACGGCGGTGGCCACGCGGCGGGCGGCCCCGCTGGGCGGCGCGGCGGGCACGGGCTCGACCACTTGCGCGTCTGGCCCGAGGCCCTCGAACACGGCCTGGAGCGCGGCCATCTGCTCGGTGACAAGGGCCTCGGCCTGGGCCGGGGTCACTTCGCCGCGCTCGGCCAGGGTCTGCGCCCAGAGCGCGCGCACGCTGGGGTGGCGGTCAATAATTTGGTACATCATCGGCTGGGTGAAGGCCGGCTCGTCGCCTTCGTTGTGGCCGTAGCGCCGGTAGCCGATCAGGTCGATTAGAAAGTCTTTGTGGAACTCGGCCCGGTAGGCGTAGGCCATGCGGGCGACTTCGAGGCAGGCTTCGGGATCGTCGGCGTTGACGTGGACGATGGGAATTTCAAAGCCCTTGGCCAGGTCGCTGGCGTAGAGCGTGCTGCGGCCCTGCTCGGAGGGGGTGGTGAAGCCCAACTGGTTGTTGGCGATGAAGTGCAGCGTGCCGCCGGTGCCCCAGCCCTGAAGCTGCGACAGGTTGAGGGTCTCGGCCACGACACCCTGGCCGGGGAAGGCCACGTCGCCGTGGATGAGGATGGGCAGGGTGCGGGTGGGGTCGAAATGGGCCGGGCCGGGCTGGTCGACGCGGCTGCCGGCGGCGCGGGCCATGCCGGCCACCACGGGGTTGACGGCCTCGAGGTGGCTAGGGTTCGGGGCGAGTGAGACTACCATGAGCGTGTCTGAGCCGTCGGCGTTGGTGCGGCGCGCGCCCAGGTGGTACTTGACGTCGCCGGTCCAGCCCAGGTCGTCTTCGCGCGCGGGCTGGCTGCCGTCTTTGACTGGGTCTTTGAACTCGGCCAGCATTTGCGCGTAGCTTTTATGGAGGATGTGGGCCAGCACGTTCAGCCGCCCGCGATGGGCCATGCCGATGAGGATGGCCCCCAGGTGATCTTGCCCGGCCCCGCCGATGATGGCGTCGAGCATGGGCACGAGCATGTCGAGTCCTTCGATGGAAAAACGGGTCTTGCCGGGGAAGGTGCGCTGCAAGAAGCGCTCGAAGCTCTCAACTTTGGTGAGCAGCCGCAGCAGGGCTTCGCCGTCGTCGGGGGCGTAGAAGCGGCGGCTCTCGGCGGCGGCGCGCAGCCAGACGCGCTCGGCCGGGACAAGCACATGGTCGTAGTCGTAGCCGATGGGGCCGCTGTAGGCGCGGCGCAGGGCGGCGATGGCCTCGTAGGCGGTGGTGGTGGTGTCGGCCACGGGGCGGCCGGCCAGGCTGGCGGGCAGGCGGCGCAGGTCGTCGTCGGTGAGGCCGTGGGTGGCGGGCAGCAGCAGCGGGTCGCCGGGGGGCGGCGCGCCGAGGGGGTCGAGGTGGGCGGCCAGGTGGCCGTGGTCGCGCAGGGCGTGGGCCAGGTTGACGACCCCAACGACTTGGCTGAGGTCGGCGTCGGCGACGGCCGGGGCAGCGGGTGCGGCCTCGGCGGGCGGGGTCCAGGTGGCGAAGAGCGCGCGCACGTCGGCGTCGACGCTGTTGGGGTCGCGCTGGTAGCGCTCGTAGAGGTCCGCGATGTAGCCGGCGTTGGCGCCGTGAAAGTCTTGCCAGAGATCCATGGGTGTATTTTAGCAGAGGGACGGTGCGCTAGGGATGCTGCGCTTGGGACGCGGGGGACTCAGG
>JBBRZY010000003.1:0-23482 GCA_038252885.1 Anaerolineales bacterium
GGCCGCCGCGCCGCCCACAGCACCGGCCACTGGAAGCACTCGGCCCTGCACAGCCTGGTGGCCTTCGACGCGCGCGGCGGGCTGCACCCAGCCTCCGGCGCGGAGGCGGCCTTCCCCGATCTGGAGCGCCGCCTCGAACGGCTGCGCCAACGCCCGGCCTGGCTGCCGGGCCTGCTGGGGGCCGAGCCGCGCCGCCAACAGGCCATTGGCTTGTGGTTGCAGCATCTGCGCGCCGCCGCCGATGACTTCACCCACCGCCGCGCCGACCTGGAGGCCGTGGGCCGCCACAAGAGCGGCCGGCTGACGGAGCGGGTGGAGGCCACCCTCGCGCCGCTGCAAGCCGCCGTGTTGGCCGCCGCGCAGACCTTTGGCCCGCAGGCCACGGCCCGGCTGGAGGCGGTGCAAAATGAGTTGGATATTTTGATCGAAGCGCAGCCCACCGTGACCGCGCGGCTGGAGGTGGTCGAAGACACGCTGACGCACCTGGCCGCCGCGCAGACCGGCCACGAGGGTAAACTGCAAGCCGGCCGCGACGCGCTGGGCGAGGCGCGCCGCACACGCCCCTTCCAAAACTTGCTGCGCCAGGTTGGCCGGCGGTCGCCCGACGATTGGCGCGCCGCTTATCAGACTGCGCTCGGCAGTCTGGACGACGCCCTGCGCGAACTGGCCACGGTTATGCTGCGGCTCGACCCGCTGGCCGCGCTCAGCACGCTCATCACCGACCTCGACCGCGACATCGCGCGGCTGGAGACCAACGCCGAGCAGGTGCGCCAGGACAACCACGGCGTCGAGCGCGACCTGGCCACCGCCCGCGAGCGGATGCAGGCGCTGGACGACCGCCACAACCAGGAGCTAGATTGGTGGCGGGCCACCCTGGCCGCGTTGCCGGAGCGACTGCGGCTGGCCGAGCTTGAGAAAATCTCGCCCGACACGCCGGAGTATGTGCAGGCCATGCTGGCCGCTAGCGCCGCCTGGGGGGCCGAGCTAGAGCGTGAGCAGGGCTATTTGGCGCGCGCCGAAAAGCTGGTCACCGATTGGGTACAGCGGCTGCGCGCCGCCAACGCGCGTGACACCGACGACCTGCGCCAGATTTACATCGACAACGCCAACGTTATCGGCGTCACCTGCGTGCAAGCCGGGTCGTACCAGTTCTCGCGCCAGTACCGCAACTTCGACTGCGTGATCATTGACGAAGTCAGCAAGGCCACGCCGCCCGAACTATTGCTGCCGATGCTCAAGGGCGGGCGCGTGGTGTTGGTGGGCGACCACAAGCAACTGCCGCCCATGATCGGCCCGGAGACGCTGACCGACCTGGCGACTGAGCTCAACGTGCCCAAGGGCGAGTTAGAGCACATCGAGCGCTCGCTGTTCAAAGAGTTGTTCGAGGCCGCGCCCGCCGCGCTGCGCACCATGCTGACCGAGCAGTACCGGATGCACCCGCAGATTATGGGAGCCATCAACCAGTTCTATGCCGGCCAGTTGGTGTGCGGGCTGAGCGCGCCCGACCAGCAGCGCGCCCACGGCCTGAACCTGCCCTGGCTCAAGCCCGAGCAGCATTTGTTGTGGATCAACACGCCCAGCGAGGGCAATTACGTCGAGCAGCGCGTCGGCACGACGTACATGAACTCCGGCGAGTTAGAGGCCATCCTCAAGCTGGTGCGCGAGATCGACGCGGCCTGGGCCCCGCAGGTGGCGGCCGGGAAGCCGCCTAAGGAAGTCGGCGTCATCACCTTCTACGCTGCGCAGGTGCGCGAACTTAAGCAGCGGCTAATTGACAAGGCCGGGTCGTTCAAGAACCTCAAACTGCGCGTCGGCACAGTCGACCGCTTTCAGGGCATGGAGCGCGCCATCATCATCGTCAGCCTGGTGCGCAACAATCCGCAGGGCCAGGTGGGCTTCGCCAAGAAGCCGGAGCGCGTCAACGTCGCCTTCTCGCGCGCGCAAGAGCTGCTGGTGATCGTCGGCTCGCGCGAGTTGTTCAGTGAGCGCGCCAAGGACGGCGCCGCCACGACCATCTACGGCCGCGTGGCCGAAGTGGTGCAGGCCGCCGGTGGCCTGCGCCGGACCGGTGATGTTCCCAACCACCAGCAGCGTTGACCCGCGCCTGACCGAGGCCGCCGCCGCCGTCGAGGCCGCCAGCCTGGCCCAGCGCGTGCTGGCCGCGCGCGTCTTTCGGCTGCCCTTCGTGCGCTTGAAGGTGCGCGCCTCGGTCCAGGCCCCGCGCCGCTTCAACATCCTCGAAGAGTTTGTGCTGCGCGCCGCCGCCGAGCTGACGCCGCCGCCCACGCCGGCCGAGTTGGCCACGCTGCTGGGGCTGGACGCCCTGTTTGTGGACAGCACCCTACGCCAACTCGAAACGCTGCAAGCCGTCGCCAAGGGCGGGGGGCAGGCGGCGGTCAAGCTCACGCCGCAGGGCAAGCAGTTCATCACGCAGGGCCAGGCGCTCCAGCCGGCCGAGCACAAAGCGCTGACCTTCATCTATCGCGGCGGCGTGGAAGATTTGCGCGTGTGGGCCGCGCCGGTTGCCGGGGAAGGCGACCTGCCGGTGCTGCCCGGCATCAGCGCCGAGGTCCGCGAGCAGTTGGTGGCCCAGGCCCAGGCCGCGCTCAAGCTGCCGCGCGTGATCGCCGCCACCGACGCCGCCGGCCTGCAATTGCATGTGCCCGCCGAGGGCCGGCTGTTGACCGCCATCGATCAGGTGGCGGTCGAAGACAGCAGCTTTGCGGCGGTCGGGATTGTAGTGGTGCAGGATGTACTGAGCGGCCAGGTGAGCGTGCGCGCGCTCGACCTCGCCACCCAGGCCGCCGACGCCGGGCTGCAAGCGGCGCTCGACAAGTGGCTCAAGGCCGGCAAGATTCAATGGAATGATTTTCTGCCGCCCGAGGCCGAAGGCGGCGGCGACAGCGAGCCGATTGTTGCGCCCGCCGTCGACGCGCTGGACGATGCGCCCGACTATGCCGAGCGCTACCGCCAGGCCGCGCAGGCTCAGGCGGCTGGCAACAAGTCGGCCGCGCTCGAGGTGGAACTACTCCGCGCCGGCAGCGGCCCGACCCGCGCCCAGCAGTTGCTCGCCAACACCGCGCACGCCGCGCTGCTGCTGGCCCCGCGCCTGACACCCCAGACCGCCGGCGAAGGTTTGCGCACCGATCTGCAAGCGCTGGCCGCGCGCGGCGTGCTGACCGTGGTCGGCTGGGGCACCGCCGACGACCGCGAGCAGGAGCCGGTGGCGCCCGCCCCCGGCGTGGTGGAGGCCTTGCAGCGTCTGCTGACGCCCGAAGGCTTGCCCAGCGTGGCGGTCTGGTGGGTCGGCAGTTTATACGGGCAGGACGTGGTGCTCGACGGCCGCGTGCTGGTCTCCAGCGTGCCTGGCCCGGCCCCCGCCGCCAATGCCAAAGCTGCCGCGCCGCCCGTATCCACCTACGTCATCACCGCGCCCGATCTGGTGACGGCCGCGCTCGACGACTTAGAGCCGTCCTTCGCCCGCGCCGCGCGGCTGGCCTGGCACGCCGCCGCCCGCTCGCCCGCCCAGGCCCGCCAGGCGCTGGCCCGCTGCTGCCTCACCTGGGTGGCCGTCCGCCGCCCCGGCGAGGCGTTGTCGCACGTGCTCAAGCTGGCCGCGCAGGTGGCCGAGGAAGAACCGGAGGCCATGCTGGTGGCCTGGGAGCTGTTGGCCGCGACCCTGCTGCCGCTGGCCCGCCGCGCCGCCGCCGACCCGGCCAGCCTGGCGCCGCTCGGCCTGTCCGACGCCCTGCGCCGCGCCGTGCCGGAGTTTCTGGACTGGTCGGACTCGGTGCTCGCGCCCGGCAGTTCTGGTGTGACGCCCACCGTGGCCGCGCTGCATGCGCTGTTGGGCCAGGCCAGCTACGACGACGCCGCGCTGCCGGCGCTGCTGGCCGAGGTGGCCGCACGCTGGACGCAGACCAACCCGCCCGGCAGCCTCAAAGCCTTCTCCGACGCCTTCACCGTCGTCACCGACGGCGACCCGCGCCGCGACCGTCTGACCAAGAAGCGCCGCTACTAACGGCGCGGGACCCCCGGCGAAAACACACCTGCCAAACGCCCGCCGCGCGTAGACTACATCGAACTGCCCGTCCGCTTGTAGTCCTTTTCCTACACTAACTTCAGCGCGTCCCCGATGTGCGCTCGGCCCTGCCTGAGCTAAGCTTAAGCTCGGGTCTGGTACTGGCTCAACCCGGAGTCGTTTGCCGCGTGGGCCGCCTGGCGCAACTCGTTCCCGCCGCCCTTCCCGGCCCGCCACCTATACTTAATAAGGATTTGCCTCCATGGTCGTGCTCCTCGGCTGGTTTGTGCCAGCCCGCCTCACTTATCATTCCCGTCGGCTAACGACCGCCCCGCGCCCGGCCTCGGCCGGCGGGTGGCCGGCTTAATATGTCGGCCTTCGACCGCTTCTTTCCCATCCTCGCCTGGCGGCGCGGCCGCACCCTGGCCGACGGCTTCGAAGCGCCCATCCGCGCCGAAGTCTTAGGCGCGGCCGGGTTGGAGGACTACGCCCGCACGCTGGCCCAGACCGATTCGTTGCTCGCCAAGTCCAGGCACGGCCAACCGCTGCTCGACCGCTTCCACCGCAACCGGCGCGCCTTGCTGGCCGCCCAACAGCGCTTCGCCGCCGACGCGCGCGCCAACCGCGCCCTGCCGCCGGCCGCCGAATGGCTGCTCGATAACTTTTACATCGTCCAGACCCATCTGCATCAAGTCGAGCGCGACCTGTCGCGCGGCTTTTACCAAGAGCTGCCCAAGCTGGCAGCCGGGCTGCACGCCCGCGTCCCGCGCGTTTATGGCCTGGTGCTAGAGCTGGTGGCGCACACTGACAGCCGGCTCGATCTGCCCACGCTGACCAGCTTCGTGGCCGCCTACCAGTCGGTGCAACCGCTGACCACCGGCGAGTTGTGGGCCGTGCCGATCATGGCCCGCCTCAGCCTGATCGAGAACTTGCGCCGCCTGGTGGGGCAGGCGTTGGTGGCGCATGACAAGCGCGGCCAGGCCGACCGCTGGGCCAATCAACTGCTGCACGCCGCCGGCGGCCCGCCGCCCCAACTCGTCGCCACCGTGGCCGACCTGGCGCGCGGGCAATCAGCGCTGGACTCGATCTTTGTGGTGCAGTTGCTCGAGCGTCTGCGCGACCAGACCCCTGCCATCGCGCCGGCCGTCCAGTGGCTAGAAGACTGGCTCGGCACGCACGGCTCTAGCCTGGAGGCCATCACCCGCATCGAGCACCAGCGCCGCGCCGCCAACCGCGTCTCGGTCGGCAACACCATCGCCAGCCTGCGCGGTTTGGCCGCCATTGATTGGGCCGAGTTCTTTGAGGCCAGCAGCGCCCTGGAGGTCGAACTGCGCCGCGACCCGCTGGGCCTGTATGCCGCCATGGACTTCGACACCCGCGACCGCTACCGCCACGTGGTCGAGAAGCTCAGCAAGCGCGCGCACCGGCCCGAGATGGAGGTCGCCACGGCCGCCAACCGGCTGGCCGCCGCTGCGCCCGCC
This sequence comes from Anaerolineales bacterium, assembly GCA_038252885.1. Lineage (GTDB taxonomy): Bacteria > Chloroflexota > Anaerolineae > Anaerolineales > UBA6663 > JADZEK01. Next base: position 5,503 of record JBBRZY010000003.1, read on the forward strand.
GACCCCGCCGACGACCGCCGCCGGCACAACGGCTATTACCTGCTCAGCGCCGGCCGCCCCGCCCTGGAGGCCGCCGTTGGCTACCGGCCCTTCGTGGGCGATACGCTGCGGCGCGCGCTTAAGCCGCTCGCCACGCCGGTCTTCCTGGGCGCGATCCTGCTGCTTACGGCGCTGCTCACGGCCGTGCCGGTGCGCTACGCCGCCCAGCACGGGCTGGGGCTGGCCGGTCTGTTGGGGCTGGCGCTGCTGGCCGGCCTGCCCGCCAGCGCCCTGGCCGTCGCCGCCGTCAACTGGTCCATCACCATCCTGCTGCCGCCCCACCGGCTGCCCAAGCTCAACTTCACCTCCAGCACCTCCGGCGGCATCCCGCCGACGGCCCGCACCCTGGTCGTCGTGCCCTGCCTCATCAGCGACCTGGCCGGCATCGAGCGCCTGTTCGACAATCTGGAGGTCCGCTTCCTCGCCAACCGCGACGCGCACTTGCACTTCGCGCTGCTGGGCGACTTTGCCGACTCGGCCGAGGCCGAGCGCCCCGAAGACGCGGCCCTCATCGCCGCCGCCGCGCGCCGCGTGGAAGAGCTGAACGCGCAGTACGGCCGGGGCCGCGCCGACCGCTTCTACTTCTTCAACCGCCGCCGCACCTGGAACGCGCACCAGGGCGTGTGGATGGGCTGGGAGCGCAAGCGCGGCAAGCTGCTGGAGTTCAACCGGCTGCTGCGCGGCGCAGTCAATACCAACTACGTCACCCAACTGGGCGACCTGGCGCTGCTGCCGCACGTGCAGTATGTGATCACGCTCGACGCCGACACCGACCTGCCGCTGCGCAGCGCCGCCCGCCTGGTCGGCGCGATGGCGCACCCGCTCAATCACCCGCGCCTCGACGCCCGCCGCCAGCTGGTCGTGGAGGGCTACGGCATGCTCCAGCCGCGCGTGGCCGTCAACGCCCTGGCCGCCTCCGAGACGCGCTTCAGCCGCCTGTTCGCCGGCGACGGCGGCCTCGACCCGTATTCGACCGCCATCTCCACCGTCTATCAAGACCTGTTCGGCAGCGGCAACTATATCGGCAAAGCCATCTACTCGGTCGATGCCTGCCTGGCTGTGCTCGATGGCACCTTCGCCGAAAACCAACTCCTCAGTCACGACCTGCTGGAGGGCAGCTACGCCCGCGCCGGCCAGCTCACCGATGTGCAGTTGCTCGAAGACTTCCCGTCGGGCTACGACGCCTACGCCCAGCGCCAGCACCGCTGGATTCGCGGCGACTGGCAAATTGCTGAGTGGGTGCTGCCGTGGGTCACCGGGCCGGCCGGCCGCCCGATTGGCAATCCTTTACCCCTCATCGCGCGCTGGAAGTTTTTGGACAACCTGCGCGTCAGCGTAGTGCCGCTGGCGGCCACGCTGCTCATGATCTTGGGCTGGACCGTGCTGCCCGGCCGGCCGCTGTTCTGGACCGTGGCCGCGCTGCTGCCGATCATGCTGCCCGAGTTCACCGGGCTGGTGCTCAACAGCGGCGTGCACCCGGTGGGCGAGCCGTGGCTGGCCTACCTGCGCAACGTCTGGCGCGATGCCTTCCTCGGCCTCAGCCGCGCCCTGTACCTGATGGCGCTGCTGCTGTTCGAGGCCGGCAACAACCTCGATGCCATCGGGCGCGTCTTCGTGCGCCGCTTTATCACCCGCCGCCACTTGCTCGAATGGAACAGCGCCGCCATGGTCGAGCACGGCCAGGCCCGCACGCGACGCGACTATTGGGCGCGCCTGGCGGCCTCGCCCGCCGTGGCCGCCGGCCTGCTGCTGCTGGTGGCCTTCACCCGCCCGGCCGCCCTGCTCGACGCCCTACCGCTGCTGCTGCTGTGGGCCGCCGCGCCGCTGCTGGCCCACTGGATCAGCCAGCCGGCGGTGCAGCCGCGCAACCGCCCGCTGCCGGCGGCGGCGCGCCAGGCGCTGCGCCTCACCGCCCGCCGCATCTGGCGCTTCTATGAGACCTTCGCCGGCGCCACCGACCACTGGCTGCCGCCCGACAACTATCAAGAAGAACCCAGTGCGCAGGTGGCGCACCGCACCTCGCCCACCAACATCGGCTTCCTGCTGCTCTCGGCGTTGGCCGCCTACGACTTCGGCTACCTCGACGCCGTGGCTCTGACCACCTGGTTCGAGCGCGTGCTCGCCACCCTGCATGGCATGGAGCGCTATCGCGGCCACCTCTTCAACTGGCACGACACGCTGACCCTCAAGCCGCTGGCGCCAGAATACATTTCCACGGTGGACAGCGGCAACTTGGCGGCCTGTCTGCTGGTCATCAAGCAGGCTTGCGCCGAGATCAGCGCCGGGCCGGTGCTCGCGCCGGCGGCGCTGCCCGGTTTGGAAGACACGTTCGCCGGCCTGCGCGCGGCCCTGGCCGCCTGGCGGCCGGCTGACGCCACCGCCCACGCCGCCCGCCAGGTGCTGCAAAACACCGAAGACCGCCTGGTGGCGCGTCTGGCCGCCGCCGGCCCGTGGGCCGCGCTGCTGGCCGACCTGGAGCCGCTGGCCGAAAGCCTGGCGCACACCATCCACTCGCTCGACGCCGGGGCCGGCCCGGCCGACCCGACCGAGCTGCGCTATTGGAGCGAAGCCTGCCTGAGCCTGGTGCAGTTGCGCCGCCAGGCCCTGACCGACCTGGCCCTGACCGATGCCGTCTCGCCGCCCACCTGGGCCACGCTGGCGGCTGCGCCCGAGCACCCCTTGGCCGCCGACCTGGTGGCGCGCCTGGCGGCCGTGGCGCAGGCGGCTGAGGCCTTTGTCGGCCAGATTGATTTCACCTTCCTGTTCCGGCCCGAGCGCGGGCTGTTCTCCATTGGCTACACCGTGCCCACCCAGAAGCTCGATGTCAGCGAGTACGACCTGCTGGCATCTGAGTCGCGGTTGGGCAGCCTGGTCGCCATCGCGCGCGGGCAGGTGTCGTCGCGCCACTGGTTCCGCCTCGGCCGCCCGCTCACCTGGGCCGGCGGCAGCCTGGCCGTGCTGTCGTGGGGCGGCACCATGTTTGAGTACCTGATGCCCGGCCTGCTGCTCTACGAGCGTGATCGCACGCTGCTGGCGCAGACCGCGCTGGCCGTCATCAGCGCCCAGCGCCAATATGCGGCGGCCCAGCGCGTGCCGTGGGGCATCTCCGAGTCGGGCTACTACGCCTTTGACTATCAGTTCGCCTATCAGTACCAATCCTTTGGCGTGCCCGGCCTCGGCCTCAAGCGCGACCTGGGCGAAAACCTGGTGATCGCCCCCTACGCCACGCTGCTGGCGCTGCCGCTCAACCCGTCCGCCGCCTACGCCAACTTGCAGCACCTGGCGGCCGAGGGCCTCTCCGGCGCGTACGGCTACTACGAGGCGATTGACTACACGCCCGCCCGCCGCCCGCGCGGCCAGAAGGCCGGGATCGTGCGCTCGTACATGGCCCACCACCAGGGCATGAGCCTGGTGGCGCTCGACAACGCCCTCAATGGCGCACCCATGCCGCGCCGCTTCCACGCCGAGCCGGCCATCGCGGCGGTGGAACTGCTGCTGCAAGAGCGCCTGCCGCGCCACGTGGCCCTGCTGGAGCCGCACCCTGCCGCCGACAGCGTCGACCAGCGCGACCTGCTCGAACGCGTGCGCGGCGTCGCGCCCGACCAGCCGCCCAGCCCCAACCGCTGGTATGGCACGCCGCACACGCCTGCGCCGCGCACGCAGGTGCTCTCGAACGGCGCGTATGAGGTCATGGTCAGCAACGCCGGCAGCGGCTACAGCGCCCACCAGGCGCCCGGCGCCGGCCCGTCGGAGGCGCTGGCCCTCACCCGCTGGCGGCCCGACGCCACCTGCGACCAGTGGGGCAGCTTTATCTACATTCAAGATACGGTCAGCCACCAAGCGTGGTCGGCCGGCTATCAGCCCACCGCGCGTGAGGCCGAGCAATACGAAGTAATCTTCGCGCTCGACCGCGCCCACTTCATGCGCCGCGACCTGGGCATTGAGACCCGGCTGGATGTGGTCGTGTCGCCGCGCGACCCGGTGGAGCTGCGCCGCCTGACGCTGACCAACCTCAGCCGCCAAACGCGCACGCTGGCCGTCACCAGCTATGCCGAGGTGGCGCTCGACACGGTGGCGGCCGACCTGGCGCACCCGGCCTTCAGCAAGCTATTCGTCGAGAGCGAGCGCGTGCCCGATCAAAGCGTGCTGCTCTTCCACCGCCGGCCGCGCGCCAGCGGGCAGACGCCGCCGTGGGCGCTGCACATGCTCACCGCCGCCGAGCCGCTGCTCGGCCCGGTGGAGCACGAGACCGACCGCGCCCGCTTCATTGGGCGGGGCCGCACCCCGCGCGACCCGCTGGCGCTGCTCGGCCCGCTCTCCGGCACCACCGGCGCGGTGCTCGACCCCATCATGAGCCTGCGCGGTCACCTGCGCCTGGCCCCCGGCGAGAGCGCCGAGCTGACCTTTGTGACCGGCCTGGCCGACACGCGCGCGGCGGCGCTGGCGCTGGCCGGCAAGTTCAGCGAGGGCCGCGCGCTGGAAGACGCCTACGACCTGGCCTGGGTCTACAGCCAGATTCAATTGCGCCACCTTAATATCGAGGCAGCCGAGGCCCACCTGTTCCAGCGCCTGGGCGCGCGCATCCTCTACCCCGCCGCCGCCCTGCGCGCCCCCGATGACATCCTGCTGCAAAACACGCGCGGCCAAAACGGCCTGTGGGCCTACGGCCTGTCGGGCGATCACCCGCTGCTGGTGCTGCGCGTGGACGAGGCCGGCGAGCTCGATCTGGTGCGGCAGTTGCTGCACGCCCACGAGTATTGGCGGCTCAACAACTTCACCGTCGACCTGGTGATCCTGAACGAGCACCCGACCACCTATGCCGAGGGGCTGCAAGCCCAACTGCAAGGCCTGATGGATACCTCGCTCTCGCGCCCGTGGCAAGACAAGCCCGGCGGCGTCTTCATCCGCCGCGCCGACCACATGCCGCTGGTCGACCGCGTGCTGCTGCTGACCGCCGCGCGCGTGGTGCTTGACGGCGGCCTGGGCACCCTGGCCGAACAGCTCGGCCAGCCCGTCCCGGCCAAGGCCCAGCCAGAGCCGCGCCTGCGCCCGCGCGCGCTGCCCGTGCCGGTTCCGGCCGCCGCCCCGCCCGTCGCCCCGCTCGACTTCGACAACGGGCTGGGGGGCTTCACGCCCGACGGCCACGAGTACGTCATCACCCTCACGCCCGGCCAGTGGACGCCCGCGCCCTGGATCAACGTGCTGGCCAACGAGCGCTTTGGCTGCCTGGTCAGCGAGAGCGGGCTGGGCTACACCTGGTCTGAGAACAGCCAGCAGAACCGTCTGACACCCTGGTCGAACGACCCGGTCAGCGACCCGCCCGGCGAGGTGCTCTACCTGCGCGACGACGACACCGGCGCGGTCTGGACCCCCACGCCGCTGCCGATCCGCGAGCCGACCGGCAGCTACACCATCGCGCACGGCGCGGGCTATTCGCGCTACGAACGTGTGAGCGCCGGGTTGGCCCACACGCTGACCGTCTTTGTGCCGGTGGCTGACCCGGTGAAGGTCGTCAGCCTGACGCTGCGCAACCTCGGCCGCCAGGCGCGCCACCTGACCGTCACCGGCTATGTGGACTGGGTGCTGGGCACGCTGCACGCCCAGGCGCAGTACTTCATCAACACCGAGCGCGATGTGGAGACCGGCGCGCTGCTGGCCCGCAACACCTACAACGCCGACTACCCCGACCGCGTGGCCTTCCTCTACCTGGGCAGCGCCGCCACCGCTCGCACCCGCGGCGCGCCGGCCCTCAGCCTCAGCGGTGACCGCACGGCCTTCATCGGCCGCAACCGCAGCCTGGCTAACCCGGCCGCGCTCGACTGGCCCACACTCGATGGTCGCACCGGCGCCGGCCTCGACCCGTGCGGCGCGGCCCAACTTCGCGTGGAAATTCCGGCCGGCGGCACCATTGAAGTGGTGCTGCTGCTCGGCCAAACCCGCGATGCCGACGAAGCCCGCCGCCTGATCGCGCGCTATGGCCAGCCCGGCCAGGCCGCGCCCGCGCTGGCGGCCGTGCGCGCCATGTGGGACGAGCTCCTCGGCACGGTGCAGGTCGAGACGCCCGACCGCGCGCTCAACCATCTGCTCAATCGCTGGCTGCTGTACCAGGCGCTGGTCTGCCGCATCTGGGGCCGCTCGGCCTTCTATCAGTCGGGCGGCGCGTATGGTTTCCGCGACCAGTTGCAAGACGTGCTGGCCCTCAGCTTTGCGCGGCCCGCGCTGGCCCGCCAACACCTGCTGCGCGCCGCCGCCCGCCAGTTTAGCGAGGGCGATGTGCAGCACTGGTGGCACCCCTCCACCGGGCAGGGCGTGCGCACGCGCTTCTCCGATGACTACTTGTGGCTGCCGTATGTGGTCGGGCACTACGTGCAGGCCACCGGCGACACCGGGGTGCTGGATGAGTTGGTGCCGTTCCTCAAAGCGCCGCCGCTGGCCGCGGACCAGCACGAGGGCTTTGTCATTGCCACGGCCGGGCCAACCGGCACGCTCTACGAGCACTGCCAGCGCGCGCTCGACCACGGCTTGACCTTTGGCCCGCACGGCCTGCCGCTGATGGGCAGCGGCGATTGGAACGACGGCATGAACCTGGTGGGGGCCGGCGGGCAGGGCGAGAGCATTTGGCTGGGCTGGTTCCTGATTACCAACCTGCAAGACTTCGCCGGGCTGGCTGCCGCGCGCGCCGACGACGCTGCCGCTGCCCGTTGGCGCGCCGCCGCCGCGCAGGTGCAGCCCGCGCTCGAAGCGCACGGCTGGGACGGCGCCTGGTATCGCCGCGCCTACTATGACGACGGCACGCCGCTGGGCACCGCCACGGCCGCCGAATGCCAGATCGACTCCATCGCGCAGAGTTGGGCCGTGCTCTCCGGCGCGGCCCCGACCGAGCGCGCCCGCCAGGCCATGCAGTCGCTCGAGCAGCATTTGGTGCGCGCGGCTGATGGGCTGGTGCTGCTGCTGACGCCGCCTTTTAACATTAGCGCCCCCAGCCCGGGCTACATTCAGGGCTACGTCCCCGGCATCCGCGAGAACGGTGGGCAGTACACCCACGCCGCGCTGTGGGCCATCCTGGCGTATGTGCAGCAGGGCAACGGCGACCGGGCCGGCGCGCTGTTCCGGCTGATCAACCCGATCTACCACACCGCCTCGCCCGCGGCCGTGGCGCGCTACAAGGTCGAGCCGTATGTCGTCGCCGCTGATGTCTACAGCCACCCGCAGCACCTGGGGCGGGGTGGGTGGACGTGGTACACTGGCTCGGCCGCGTGGATGTATCGCGCTGGTGTGGAGGGGCTGCTGGGTTTGCAGCGGCGGGGTAATCACGTGCAAGTTGACCCGTGTATCCCGTCGGACTGGCCCGGTTTTAGGGCGACGATCACGCACGGGTCGGCCCGCTACGCCGTCGAAGTGCGCAACCCGCAGCACGTCAGCCGGGGGGTGCAGACCATCACGCTCGACGGCCAGCCGTTGGCCGGCAGTCTCATCCCGCTGGTGGCTGACGGCCAAACGCATCAAGTGATCGTCACGCTGGGCGCGGCCTAGCGCCCGTTAAGGGAGAGCCGCCATGCGGCAAGTCCTCACCGACGTTCAAGCCAAATTCCTGCGCGAAGAAAAAGAGACCCTGGCCGGCATTCGGGTCGCGCTCACTGGCCTCGATTTGCCGCGCCCCGCGCTCGACACGCTGCAGCAGGCCATCCTCCAGCTCGACGAGCTGTTTTTGCTGGTAGTGGTGGGCGAGTTCAACGCCGGCAAGTCGGCGCTGCTCAACGCGCTGCTGGGTGAGAAGGTGCTGGCCGAGGGCGTCACGCCCACCACCTCGCGCGTGACGCTGGTGAAGTACGGCGTAGACGTGGCCGAGACGGTGGTGGACGAGGGCTTCGCCATCTTCACCCACCCGCTGCCGCTGCTGCGCGAGCTGAATATTGTGGACACCCCCGGCACCAACGCCGTCATCCGCCAGCACGAACGCCTGACCAACGAGTTCGTGCCGCGCAGCGACCTGGTGCTGTTCGCCACCTCCGCCGACCGGCCGCTGACCGAGAGCGAACGCCAATTTCTGGAGCGCATCCGCGACTGGGGCAAGAAGGTCATCGTCGTCCTCAACAAGGCCGACATCTTTGAAGACGAGGCCTCGCTGGAGCAGGTGCGGACCTTCGTGCTGCAGCACACCGCTCAGGTGCTGGGCTTCGAGCCGGAGTTCTTCCCGGTCTCGGCCCGCCTGGCGCAGCAGGCCCGCCGCGCGCCAGATGCCGACGAGAGCCGCCGCCTGCGCGCTGCCAGCCGCATGGACGCGCTGGAGCAATTCATTCAGGCCACGCTCGACGACACCACCCGCCTGCGCCTCAAGCTCACTAACCCGCTGGGCGTGGCCGAGCACCTGATCCGCCAGGCCCAGACCACCACCCAGGAACAGGACGACGCCCTGCGCGAAGACGGCGAGACCGTCAGCGCGCTCGAAACCGTGCTGACCGCCTACCAGACCGACCTCGATAGCGAGTTGGCCCCGCGCCTGGCCGAGATCGAGAACATCCTGGTGCGTTTGCAAGAGCGCGGCCTCGACTTCTTTGACCGCGTGATGCGGCTGACCAACATCGTGCAACTGGCGCGCGGCGACCGTGTGCGGGCCGAGTTTGAGAAGGACGTGCTGGCCGATGTGCCGCAGCAGATCGAGGAGAAGGTCCACCGCCTGATCGACTGGCTGGTGCAGAAAGACCTGCACCAGTGGCAGCAGATCATGACCTATTTGCAGCAGCGCCAGGCGCGCTACACCGAGCACCTGGTCGGCGCGGGCGCGGCCCCGCTTGACGCCCGCCGCCGCGCCCTGATCGACTCGGTTGGGCGCACGGCCACCACCATCGTTGAGAGCTACAACTCGGACGAGGAGGCGCGCGCGCTGGCGGCCGGCGTGGAGACGGCCGTGGCGCAAGTGGCGCTGATGGAAGTCGGCGCGGTCGGCCTGGGGGCGCTGGTGCTGACCGTGCTGGCCACCTCGGCCGCCGACATCACCGGCCTGCTGGCGGCCGGCACGCTGGCGGTGCTGGGGCTGTTCGTCATCCCCTACAAGCGCCGTCAGGCCAAGGCGCAGTTCCGCGAGAAGATCGAAGCCCTGCGCGCCAAGCTGAGCGGCGCGCTGACCACGCAATTCACGGCCGAGGCCGAGAACGCCGTCGAGCGGATGCAGACCGGCGTGCGCCCGTACACCCGCTTCGTGCAGGCCGAGCGCGGCCGCGTCGAGCAGGCCCTGACCACGCTCGACGGCCTGCGCCAACAGATCAGCGCCCTCAAGGCCCGCGCCCAAGGCTTGTAAGCCCGCCGCACCGCATACAAAAGGGCCGGCGGTTCAGATAGCCGGCCCTTTTTGATTCGGGCCTAGGCCGGGGCGTTGCGCGTTAGTTGTTGGCCGGCAGAATAAACACCAGCCCACTCTCGCCGCTGATCACGGTCCCATAGTCTGCCAGGTAGGCATACGCTGGCTCGGCGAAGACTTTAGAATTGACCACCAGCAGGTCCCAGTGCACGTCGGTCGGCGGCACTGGCCCATCCGGGCCAAAGACGGTGCGCTTCCAAATATCAAAGTTAAGCTGGCCGGGGCAGAGGGGCGCGATCTCCGGGCCAAACTCGTGCCGGGCAAAGTAGTTGCCGAACAAGAGCGCATAGCACAGCGAGGGGGTGCCATAGGTCTCCCACACCACCAGCGCCTCGGGCGGCTTGTGGGCGGCGCTGGCCGCCAGCGCCAACTGATGTACAACCTCGGCCGCCGCCGCGGCCAGCGACTGTTGCAGTTGGCTTTGGGCCCTGACCGCGCCCACGTAGTTATACGCGCACCCGGCCAGGACAAGCACACACACCGCCCCGTTGAGCGTCCGGCGCGACAGCCGCGCCGACTCGAACAGCTTCAGCACCACCGCTAGTAAGACCGGGATGATCGCCGCCACAGCGAGCAGGTAAGGTTCGCCGGGGTGTTTCAAGATCAGGCCCAAAGTGGCGACGACCTGCACCGACAAACCGATCGCCACGGCCCACAGGCCCGGCTGGTCGGCCAGGGTGCGGCGGCGCGCCACCAGCAAGCCGCCCACGGTCGCCACCAGCGCGCCGCTGGTCAGGAACACGACCGGTTGGCGGTAGGCCAGGCGCAGCAGGTTCATGACTAGGCTGCCGACCGAGGTGATGCCGACGGCGCCGCCGCCGAAGCGGTCCTGATGAAAAATCAACTCGCCCACGTAGGTGATGAATTCTGGATAGTAGGGCCAGATCGGCGCGGTCGCCGCGCCAAAGCCGAGCAGGGCCGTCACACCCACCGTCAGCCCGGTCGCGACGATCTGCCGTCGGCTGCGCTGCTCCAAAATGTTCAAGCAGACAAAGGTCACACCCACGCCGATGACCCAGGTGGCAAAATACAACTGGGCGGCGGTCAAGACGCCGCTGCCGAACCCGAAGGCGGCCAGCAGCTTCCAACTGCGGGGCCGCGCTGACCGCGCGACCACCAGCAGCCCCAGCAGCAGCAGGCTGCCAAAGGGAAAGGTAAATGAGTTGTGGGTCCACAGTGCCAGCGATAAAAAACTGCCTGGGTGAACGGCGAAATACACCAGGGCCACGGCCAGCGCGGCGGCCAGGTCGGCCCCAGCGCGCCCGCCGTCGGCGCGGCGGAACAACAGCGCCGCGCACAGCGCGCTCATGAGCGTCAAAAAGGCCCGCGCGACCCCCAGAAAAACGCCGGGTTGGGCGAGCACAAAGGGGATGAAGGGTTGGCTCTGCCAACGGGCGGCCAAGTAGGCCGGCAGCAGCAGCAGCGTGCCGAGCATCTCAACCGGGGTGCCCGGATGATCGATATAGGCGTAGGTATGCCCCTTGAAGGGTTCCAACGCGCTCAGCAGATAAGCGATTTCTGGGTCGTAGTGCGCGTAGAACGGCGTGGGCAGGAGAAGCTCGGAGCAAACCCAATAGCTGATCAGCGCCAGCGCCACCAGCCAATGCCCGTAGCGGCGCAGGAACGCGCCCAGGTGGGTCATGCGCTTTCACCCTGTGCGCTGACGGATAGACAAAGCCAATTACGGCCGCCGCGTTCCAACTGCATGGCGTTCTCCAGGTTGTAGGCCGCTGCCGGTTAGGGCCTCAGTCTGATGGGGGAGACTTGCGCCGCGCTATTGTCGGGCAGAGTGGCCATCCTCACAAGCGCCGCCCGCCCCCCGCCAACAAACGGGCCGGCTGATTAATCAGCCGGCCCGTTGCGGTTACGCCGTTGCCAACACCAACCCCTTCCGACTGCCTACCTCTGACCTCCAACCTCCACTGTGAGCCACGCGTAGCCATACGCCGCCAGGTTGACGGTCAGCCCCGGCGCGAGGCGGCCCGCCGGCTGGTCATTCAAGACGTCTGCCAGCGCCGCGCCGGCCAGGCCCGCCAAGGCTGGCTGGTCGGCGGGGTCGAGCGCCACCGCCTGCGGCTCGGCCGTCAGGTTATGCAGCGCCACGATCACTTCGTTTTGGTAACGCCGCACGACGCCGAACACGCCCGGCTGGTGCAGCGCCAGGAAGTCATAGTCGCCCCAGCCAAACGCGCGGTGGGCCTTGCGCGTGCCTACCAGGTGGCGCAGCCGGTGCCACAGCGCGCCGGGGGTGGCCCGCTGCGCCGCCAGGTTGACTTGCGCGTACGCAAACGGCCCGTCCGCGATCACGGGCGCATAGAGCTGGTCGGCCGGCGCGGTCGAGAAGCCCGCGTTGGGCGAAGCGTCCCACTGCATCGGCGTGCGCACGCCGTCGCGGTCGTCCAGCCAGATGTTGTCGCCCATGCCGATCTCGTCGCCGTAGTAAAAGATCGGCGTGCCCGGCAGCGCGAACAGCAGCGCATACGCCAGCTCGATCTTGCGCCGGTCGCCGTCGAGCAGCGGGGCCAGCCGCCGCCGGATGCCCAGGTTCTGCCGCATGCGCGGCTCGGGCGCATAGAAGTCCCACAGCCATTGCCGGTCGGCCTCGGTCACCATCTCCAGCGTCAACTCGTCGTGGTTGCGCAGGAACGTGCACCACTGCCCCTCGGGCGGGATGGCCGGCGTGGCGCGCATGATCTCAATGATCGGGGCCGCCTCGCCGCGCGCCAGCCCCAGGAAGATGCGCGGCATCACCGGGAAGTGAAAGGCCATGTGGAACTCGTCGTTGTCGCCGAAGTACGGCCGCAGGTCGGCCGGCCACTGGTTGGCCTCAGCCAGCAGCACACCGTCGGGGTAGTGCTCGTCCACGAAGCGCCGCATTTGCTTCAGGTAGGCGTGCGTCTCGGGCAGGTTCTCGCAGTTGGTGCCCTCGCGCTCGATCAGGTACGGCACCGCGTCCACCCGAAAGCCATCCAGCCCCAGGTCAAGCCAGAAGGCCATCACCTTCAGCATTTCTTCTTGCACCGCCGGGTTGTCAAAGTTCAGGTCCGGCTGCGAGCTGTAGAAGCGATGCCAGAAGTATTGCCCCGCCACCGGGTCCCAGGTCCAGTTGGAGGTCTCGGTGTCGAGGAAGATGATGCGCACGTCAGCGTACTTGTCGTTGCTGTCGCTCCACACGTAGTAGTCGCGGTAAGGCGAGTGGCGGTCGGCCCGCGCCGCCTGGAACCACGGGTGCTGGTCGGAGGTGTGGTTGACCACCAGGTCGGCCACCACCCGCAGCCCGCGCGCTTTGGCCGCCGCCATCAACGCCCGAAAGTCATCCAGTGTGCCGAAGTCGGGGTGCACGCCGTAGAAGTCGGCGATGTCGTAGCCATCGTCTAGCAGCGGCGAGGGGTAGATCGGTTGCAGCCACAGACCGGTGACGCCCAGCGCCTGCAGATAGTCGAGCTTGGCCGTCACCCCGGCCAGGTCGCCGTGCCCGTCGCCGTTGCTGTCGTGAAACGCGCGCACATACAGCTCGTAAAGCACGGCGTCCTTGTACCACCGCGGCGTCGCCATCACCCCTTCACCGAGCCGGCCAGCAGGCCGCGCACAAAGTACCGCTGCAGCCCCAAGAAGACGATCATCGGCAGCAGCATCGAGATGAAGGCCGCCGCCGTCAGCAGGTGCCAGCCGCTGCCGAGCGAAGTGACCATGTTGCTGATCTGGTAAGTCAGCACTGGCGTCGTGCCGCCCAGGAACACCAGCGCCACCAGCAGGTCATTCCAGATCCACAGGAACTGGAAGATGCCCAGCGAGGCGAAGGCCGGCAGCGCCAGCGGCAGCGCCAGGCGGTAGAACGCCGTCCAGTGGCTGGCGCCGTCCAGGTAAGCCGACTCGAACAGCTCGCGCGGCAGCCCGCCCAAGAAGTTGCGCATCAGGTAGATGGCATAGGGCAGGCCGAAGCCGGTGTGGAACAGCCACACGCCCCAGAACGTGCCGTTCAGCCCCAGTTGCGAGTACAAGCGCGAGATCGGAATCAGCGTCATCTGCAGCGGCACGATTTGCAGCCCGACCAGCAGCGCGAACAGGAACAGCCGCCCAGGGAAGTGCATCCAGGCGAAGGCGTAGGCCGCGAACGCCGCGAAAATGATCGGCAGGAACGTGGACGGGATGGCCACCAGCAAGCTGTTGAGGAATGCGCGCGCCATGCCACGCGGGTTAGCCAGGTCGCTCAGGTCGCAGTTGATGTCGGGCGGCTGAGTGCCGGCCGCGCAGTCGGCGGTATAGCTGGTGGTGCCGCGATAGCCCGTCAGCGCGTCGGTGTAGGTGTCGGTGGTGACTTTGGTGTAGGTCGTGAGGCCGGCCAGGTTGCGCAAATAGGCGAGCACGTCGGCCGCCTGCTGCTCGGTCGGCAGCGCCTTGCTCCCCAGGTGCGGCTGGCCGTTGACGTTCGCTTGCAGCACCACCAGCAGCGCAAACGAGCGGCGGAACTGCGCGACCACCTCCGGGTTGCTCAGGTCGGCGGCGGCAATCGTCCGGCCGTCTGGCCCGTGGCACTCGGCGCAGGTGGCGCTATATTCCGGCTCGCCGGGCGCGCCGCGCAGCGCCGTCCACCAGCCGTTTTGGGTCACCACCTGGAACGGGCGGATCGAGGTCACCAGCAGCCCAATGGCCGGGATCAGCCACAGAGTGCACAACCCAATCAGGATGAGGTGCACCGGCAGGCTGCGCAGCCACTTGCTCAGGCGCGAAGGGCCGTTCATCGGGTGGCCTCCTGCTCGTTGAAGCGGCGGATGTTCAGGATCATGGCCGGCACGATCACCACGATCAACACTATCGCAATCGCCGCCGCGCGGCCGGTGTCGAAGTTCTTATACTGTTCGGTGTACATGCGGTTGGCGATCACTTCGGTGCCCGAGTTGCCGCCCGTCATCACATACACCAGGTCGAACACTTTGAGGACGTTGATGACCATGGTGGTGATGACAACCGTGATGGTCGGCATGATCATCGGCACAATCAGGCCGATGAACACCTCCCACTCGGTCGCGCCATCGACCCGGGCCGCTTCTAAGATCTCCGTCGGCACGCCCTTCAGCGCCGCCGCCAGCACCGTCATGCAGAAGCCGGTCCACATCCAAATGCCCACCAAGATCAGCGCCACGGTGTTGACCGTCGGCGTCGACATCCAGGCCACCGGTTGGCCGCCCAGCGCCACGATCAGCCCGTTCAGCAGGCCGATCTGCTCGCCGCTGGCGCGGTACTCGTACACAAAGCGCCAGATCACGCCCGCCCCCACAAACGAAATCGCCATCGGCAGAAAGATAATGCCTTTGGCGATGGGTTCGTAGCGCACGCGGTCGGCCAGCGTGGCGATGATTAGCCCCAACCCCACCGTGCCGCTGACCATCAGCACGATCCACAGCAGGTTGTTGGCAAACGCCTGGAGCATGATTGGGTTGGTCAGGGCATAGCGGAAGTTCTCAAAGATGCCCCAGCAGGCCGCGCCGGCCACGCAACTGGCGGTGGCCCAGTTGTCGCCGGTCTTGTCGCGCAGGCTGAGGTAGCCCGTGGACAGCGCCGGGTAAACAATAAAGACCGTCATGATGACCAGCTCCGGCCCCAGGTAGAGCCAGGGCACGTGCGGTTTTTGGCGCATTACAGCCGGGATCAGTGTGGTGGCGGCGGGGCGCGCCCGTTTGGGCTGCGCCGGGGCCGGAACAAACGGGGTATTGGCGGCCATGGCATTTCCTCTGGGCCCAGCACAGGCCGGGGCGCGGCGCGTTTTTTGGCGCCGCGCCCCGGCTGCTTAGTCGGTCGCGTTTACGGGGCGACGGCGGCCGCTTGCACGGCGGCCAGTTGGTCCAGTTGCGTTTGCAGATCGCCGCCGTTGATATAGGCGGAGATGCCGGTGAACTCGGCGCTGCCGAAGCCGCCGGGGATGCTGTCACCGATGTCGGGCGTGAACCCGGTGGTGCTCGCCAGCGCCGCGCCCTTCTTGATCAGGGCCGGGTCCACGTAGTGGCCGTTGGCGCCGCTGTTGGGCGACAGGTCGAAGCTGGCCGCGGCCCAGTTCGCGCCGCCCAGTTCCGAGGAGAGGTAGGCCACCAGCGCCTTGACGGCCGGCTTGTCGCTAAAGGCCATCAGCCAGTCGGCGCCGCCTTGCAGGCCCTGCGCGCCGGGCACCGCGAAGAAGTCGTAGTCTTCGCCGTACACCAGATTGGGGAACTGCTTGGCGACCTCGCCGCCGGCGAAGCCCGACTGCTTGACCATCATGGCCTCGGGCGGGTCGGCAAACGGCTTGTAGATCGCGTCGAGGAACGGCGTCTCAATCGTGCCCGCCGCCCCGCCCACGGTGTAGGCCGGGTCGGTCGCCCACTTACCGTAGGTCTCCCAGGCCGTGGCTACGCCCGCATCGTTGTAGGCAATGCTGCCGTCAATCAGGCCCAGCACATAGTCCGGCCCTTTTTGCACCAGCAGGATGTCTTGGATGAAGTCCGAGCCGGTCCAGCCGGTGGCGTCGCCTGAGCCGAAGCCCATGCTCCACGGCACGTCGCCGTTGGTCTTCATCTTCTCGACCAGCGTCTCCAGCTCGGCCCAGGTGGTGGGCACGGTGTAGCCCTTAGCCTGGAACACCACCGGGCTGTACCAGATGATGGTCTTGATGTCGGCCTTCACCGGCAGCCCCAGCCAGCGCCCGCCGATATTGCCGGGCGCGGTGAAGAACGTCTCGTAGTTCTCAGCGTGCGCGCCGAGTGAGTCCATGGTCTTCAGCTTGTCTTGGTACTGCGTCAGTTGGGTGACGTTCCAAAAAGCGACATCGGGCGCGTTGTTGCCCTGCACGCGGGTGTCGAGCAGCGCCTGATCACGGGTGGACTCAGGCTGGAAGACGATGCCGCAAGCATCGACCAGCGGCTGGAGAATTTCATTCAGGCGCTCTTCTTCGGCGCCCGACCACTGGTAGAAGAGGGAGACGGTGTCGCCCGCGGCCGCGCCCATGCAGTCAATTTCCATGGCGGGCATGTCAGTGGGTGATTGGGTGGCCGGCACCGCTGTTGGCTGAGGTGCGTTGGTGGCGGTCGCGGCGGGCGTGCAGCCCGCGACCAATACGGCCAGGATGGTCAGGCCGGATGCGAATTGCCAATTACGTTTGTTCATTGACTTACTCCTCCTGTCATGCGCTTCGGAACTTCAATAACACGAACAGGTAAATTGGGTCAGACCACTTCAGAGTTGGGTGGCGGTCACCTCCTTGGGCGTGCGCCGCGGCTGGCCCGACGATTCGCGCACGATGAGTTCAGTGTCGAGAATAAGTTGGGAGACCCGAATGTCATCCCCAGTAATCAAGCGGTGCAGCATCTCGGCCGCGCCCCAGCCCAGGCCAAAGGCCGGCAGGCGCACAGTCGTCAGCGGTGGGTCAACAAACTCCGACAACGACACGTCGTCGAAGCCGACCAGCGCCAGGTCGTCGGGCACCTGCCGGCCGCTGCGCCGGGCCGCCTGCAGCGCCCCCAGCGCCACCGTGTCCGACGCCACAAACACGGCCGTCGGCGGCTGGGGCAGGGCTAGCAACTGCGCCATGGCCTCGGCCCCACTCTGCGGCGTGAAGTTGCCGTAGCGCACCAGGTCGGGCTCGTACGGCAGCCCGGCCGCCGCCAGCGCCTGGCGATAGCCGGCCAGCCGGTCGGCGGCGGCGGTGTAGACCGGGTCGGCGTTGGTGATCAGCCCAATGCGGCGATGCCCGCGCTCCAACAGGTGGTCGGTCGCCAGCCGGGCACCGCCGCGGTTGTTGACGTCGACCGACGGGATGTTGCTGCCCGGCAGTTGGCCCAGCAGCACCACGGGCGCGCCCGTGTTGTGCAGCCCCATCAACTCCTCGTCGTCGGAGCGCGGACCAGACAGCACAATGCCATCCACATGGCGCTCGCGCAGCAGGCGCGTGTAGCCGCCGCTGTCGTCGTTGGGCGCGATGGTTTCAAACAACACTTTGTAGTTTTGGGCGGAAGCCGCTTGCGAGAAGCCGTCGAGCACGGTCGGCACAAACCGGTCGGCGAAGGCCTGGTCCGGGTTCTGGCGCAGCACAAACCCGACGACGTGGGTGCGGCCGCTGACCATGCGGCGGGCGGTGGCGTCGGGGTGGTAGTCGAGCGCGCGGGCGGCTTCGAGCACCAGGCGGCGGGTCTCGTCGCTGATGCGGATGCCGGGGACATCGTTGAGCACAAACGAGACCGTGGTGCGCGACACCCCGGCTCGTTCGGCCACTTCGCGTGCTGTTGCGCGTTTTGCCATTCGGATTATGTTGACCAAACTAGCTGCTAAATCGTTTTAGTAAACCGTGTTACCAACAGCAATATCCTATTCAGTTTTGGGCCGGCCGTCAATAGGGGATTTGCTTACACGCCCGTGGCAACGGATTTTGTAGCGGATGGAGCGGATAGGGAAGGGTTTAGCGAGGGCCAACGGAAACTATTTGCCACCAGTGATCAGGCAGCGGGCCGACCGGTCACATACGCAGAGCTGTCATTCCGAAGCCGCGCTCGCTGGCTGGTGGCTACGCGGCGGGGGTTTGGGGGGGGCAAGGTGCCCAAACCCCCCCCCGCCAAA
>JBBRZY010000004.1:0-20982 GCA_038252885.1 Anaerolineales bacterium
CCGCGCCCGCCGAGCTAGACCGCCGCTTGTACGCCCACCTGCCGCCCGCCGTGCTCGACCGCTACCGCGCCGCCGCCCTCACCGCCAGCGTCCGGCTGATGCGCCTGTACTACGCCGGCGACATTGCCGCCTTCACGCTCGACGAAGCCGCCGCCGACTGGGCCGACATTACCAAAGCGTAATCCGCCGCGCGAACGCTGGTAACAACCAGCGCCTATACTCCGTTTCAATCCTCGGTTGCAAGTGTGAAGGGGGCTTATGGCTCGTCGGCGTTGGATCATCTTGGTGGTTTTTGCGGTGCTGTGCCTGGCGGCGTGTAGCGCGCCGCCGCTTTCGGCGACGGCGACTTATACCATCTTGCCGACAGCCTCGCGTACCGCGCTGCCGAGCGCTACGTTGACGCCGACTGAAATTAGGCAGCCATCGGGGTTGCCGCGACCGTCAGCCACAGCGCCGCTGCCACCGGCGACGGCTGCTGCGCGGTTAACGGCTTCTCCGACGGTAACACTGGCCCCGTATACCCCCCGGCCCTACACGCCGCCCACGCCGAACGCGCTGGCGCTCTCGCCCGCCAATGCCGGGCAGGGCCAAGAACTGGCCGAACTCGGCAATGGCCGCCCGGCCGATGTGGCCTGGTCGCCCGATGGCGCGTTACTGGCCGTGGCCGCCTTCAACTGGGTTGACCTGTATAACACGACCACCTGGGACCTGGCCGCGCACTACCCGCTGCTTGCTCAGAACGTGGCCTTTAGCCCGGCCGGCGGCTTTTTGGTGGCCGCCTCGGGCGACACCGTGCGCTGGCTCGACCTGGCGACTGGCACCGTGGTGCGCGAACAGCGCTTGCCCTTGTTCGCCACCATTCGTGACCTAGTCTTTAGCCCCGCTGGCCGCTGGCTGGCCGTGCTCGGCTCACAATGTTCCGGCTGTGGCGATGCCACCTTTGCGGTAGAGGTCTTGGACGCCGCCACCGGCGCACACCTCTTCGACCGCACCAGCCACAACGACTTTCCTGCGCTGGCATTCAGCCCCGATGGGCGCATGCTGGCGTTCGTGTACGCCGACCACACTGTTCTGCTCGATGCTGACACCGGCTCAGACCAGATGGCCTTCGACGGTGGCGGGACAGCGGCAGCCTCTTCCTCTGATGGCCTTAGCTTACTAGTGATGACCAACTCTGGTTTGCAAACGCTGACGCTGGTGACAGGCGAGTGGGCGGCTGCCCCCAGCGCGCCTGTCGCCGATGGCTTTGTGCTCAGCGCCGACGGCCAGACCTTGTTGTTCTTGCTGCCCGCGCCTGACGATGCGGATTGCGGTTGTGAACACCTACTCACCCTGTGGGATTTTGAAACCGGGCGGGCCGGGCCGAGTGTTTCGGCCGAAACCGATCTGACGAGCATCGCCTTCAGCCCTGACAGCCGCCAGGTGGCCTGGGCTGACTATGACGCCGGGGTGTTGATTGTGGACCGGGCCGATCCTGCCGTGCCGCGCACCCTGGCTTACACGTCCAGCGTGACAGCGTTGAGCTTCGGCCCGGCGAGCCCCTCTGGCCCGCCGTTGTTGCTGGCCGGCGATGCACAGAGCCGGCTGTGGCAGTGGGACCTGGCTACCGGCGAACGGGCGCTTGTCAACGCCCCGTACGACTACAACGGACCGCCATTAGGGGTGGTGACTGCGCTCGACTACTCCATGCCTGATGGGCTGCTGCTCACCAGCTATGCCGCCGGACTCGTGCGCATTACCGACCCAGTCCGAGGGCTGGCACTGAACAGCCTCGACTGCCCTGGCGTGAGCGCGGCCCCGCTGCACCTGAGCCGCGCCGGAGGTGTGTTTGCGGCCCGCTGCGATAAAAACGGGCCGGTGCTGCTTTACGATCTCGACACTGTTGCCCGACTAACCAATTCTGACTCGGATGCGTTTGACCTGTTGGAGCGTCAGGGGCAATGGCTGCGCCTGAACTTCGACGCGACGCGCCTCACCCTAACTCCTTGGCCGTTCGCTCTGGCCGGAGTCGCGCCGTTGACCCTGACTCTGCCGGCTGATTATGGGAACGACGACCGGTATTTTTTCGCTGCCAGCGCCGATGGCCGTTGGCTGGCCGGCAATACCGGCTCGGCCGACATTGTGGTCTGGGACGGCACCACTGGGCAGATCGCCGCGACTCTGACCGGGCACGTGCCTTTCTATGGCGAAGGCTATTCTCGGGGCATTAGCGAACTCGTCTTCAGCCCCACGACCGGGCTGCTGGCCTCGATTGGCGTGGATGGCACCGTGCGCTTGTGGGATCCCGCCGCCGGCGTGGAGGTGCGCCGCTTCGAGCTAGGCGCGGTGACCGACCTGGCCTTCAGCGCCGACGGCCGCTACCTGGCCGCCAGCAGCGGCAGCGGCGTGGTGCGCGTGTGGGGCCTGCCCGCCGACGAATAAGACCCTGCGCGTTCGCCTCGTGCTGGTAGTGGCGGGCCGCCGACTCCAGCCTTACTGCATCACCAGATTTTCGGGCATGTTTTCCAGCCGGGTCAGCCAGTAATGGGCGTCGAAATTCTCATCGCCCGTTAGAAACCGCCAGAACTTAATCCGGTTGAGAATCTCCAGCCGGCCGTTGCCCCCCTCGAACCAGGGCTCGGACTTGCTCAAGATGGCCTGGATATCGTCCGTGGGCGTCTGCGGAGAAAAGATCGGATGCTGCTGCCCCACGCTCTCATCCAGGTCATCCGTGTTCCACAAGCGCCGCTGCCGCACCGTGGGGTTCAGCCGCACCTTAAACATATAGCGCTTCTGGCTGCTCGTGTTCTGCCGGCCGCAATGCCACACGCCGTGATGCAGCGCCAGGATCGTCCCGGCCTGACAGACCAGCGGCAGTTGCCCCACAATATTCTGATAGCGGCCGATGTCCGATTCATTGATCCGGCGGAATTGGCTGCCCGGCACCAGCAGCGTGCCGCCCATGTCCAGCGTCACCGCATGCGGAAAGTACATCAACTGCACGTCGAAATGCATCCGCAGATCAATGGTCGAGTCACCGTGCAGGTGCTGCGCGCTGTCCTGGTGCGGCTCGCGCACATGGACGAATTGATGGTCAAACAGCGGCTCCGGCCCCACCAGGCTGTAAATGATCCCCGCCACCTCCGGCGAGCGCAAGATTTCGCCCAAGACCGACGGCGAGGGATAGCACTGGGAGCGCGGCGTGCCGGCCGCTAGGGCCGGCACGCCCCCTTCGATCTCGCGCATAGCGCGTTCGTTGACTGCGGCTGGCACCAGGGCCTCAAAGCACAGAAAACCGCGCGCCGCGAACGACGCCATCTGGCGCGAGTTCAGCAAGTGAGCTTTGTCAATCATGGACTTCCTCCAGTTGTTCGAAGATGACTTCGTATTTGTAAAAGGAAGTGCTGAATTCCGTGCCGGGGTAGGGCGGGGTCAACTGCGAAAACTGGATGGCGCGCCACCCGGCCTTGAGCGCCTCCAAACCCGTGCTGTAAGGAGGTTGGGCGCTGTCGCCGGTCTCGTGGCTTTCGCGCCCGGTGCCGTCATACATCGCCCACCCGATCACTTTGCTATCCAGCGCCGAGTTCGACAAATATAGAATCAGAATTTTCTGTCTCAAGCTAGCCATGGCTTCTCCCTCATGATCATTCGCGAGGTCCAGGACCCCACCTGGCCGCGCCCGCTGGGCCGACCAAATGACTCCGCCATGATACCCCCACGCTCGTCTAAGCGACAAACGAGCACGCCGCGCGGTCGGAACCGGCCGGTCCCTAATCCCTCAGCCGCCCCCGAGTCCCCTCGCGCAGCATCCCTGGCGCAGCATCCCCCGAGTCCCCTTTATCCCCTATAATCCCAACACACTAACGACCTACACCTAAGGCCAACCATGCGTATCTACATCACCGGTCACCGTGGTCAACTTGGCCGGGCGCTGCTGCGGCGGCTGCCCGACGCGGCCGGCGGCGACCTGCCCGAACTCGACATCACCAACCCCGCCTCCATCGAGGCCGCGCTGGCAACCGCCCAGCCCGACGTCGTCTTTCACTGCGCCGCCTACACCGATGTAGACGGCGCGGCCCGCGACCCGGCCCTGGCCTACCGCATCAACGGCCTGGGCACGCAGAACGTGGCCATTGCCACGGCCAAGGTCGGCGCGGCGCTGGTGCACATCAGCAGCAACGAAGTCTTTGACGGCACGAAGGGCAGCCCCTACACCGAGTTCGACGCCCCCAACCCCATCAACCCTTACGCGCGCTCCAAGCACGCCGCCGAGTGGTACGCCGCCAACCTGCTCACGCGCTTCTACATTGTGCGCACCGCCTGGATTTCGGCCCCCGGCGGCCGCAACTTCGTCCACCGCATCATCCAGTTGGCCGACGAGCGCGGGGCGCTGCGGGTCGTCACCGACGAGGTCGCCAACCCGACCTTTGTGGACGACCTGGCCGCCGCGCTGCTGGCGCTGGTAGACACCGGCCGCTACGGCGTCTATCACCTCACCAACGCCGGCCACGTGTCGCGCTACGACTACGCCCGCCAGATTCTCGCACTCAGCGGGCGCGGCCACATCCCGGTCGAGCCGATCACGCTGGCCGATTACCCGCGCGCCTCCACGCCGCCGCCGTTCGGCGCGCTGGCCAACACCACCGCCGCTGCGCTGGGCCTCACCCTGCGGCCGTGGCAAGCGGCGCTGGCCGACTTCTTAGCCGCCGCCTAGTCGTCCGTGAGTGACACCACCCCCAGCGCGGGCCTGGCCTCCATCATCATCCCCAACTGGAACGGCGCGGCCCACCTGCCCGTGTGTCTGCGCGCCCTGGCCGCCCAAACTTACACCTCGCTGGAAGTGCTGCTGGTGGACAACGCCTCCACCGACGACTCGCTGGCGCTGCTGGCGCGCGACTACCCCGAGGTGCGCGTGCTGGCGCAGACCCGCAACCTGGGCTTCACCGGCGCGTGCAACGCCGGCCTGCGCGCCGCCCAGGGCGCGGTGCTGATCCTGCTCAACAATGACACCGAAGCCGCGCCCGACTGGCTGGCAGAGGTGATGGCCGCCTTCGGCCGCCACCCCCAGGCCGGCAGCGTGGCCTCCAAGATGCTGCTGTTCGACCGGCGCGACACGCTGCACGCCGCCGGCGACCTGTTCCGGCGCGACGGCACGCCCGGCAACCGGGGCGTGTGGCAGCCCGACCGCGACCAATACCCCGAGGGGCCGGTGTTCTCGGCCAACGGCGGCAGCGCGGCCTACCGCCGCGCGCTGCTCGATGACGTCGGCCTGCTCGACGACGACTTCTACTTCTCGCTCGAGGATGTCGACCTGGGCTGGCGGGCGCAACTGCGCGGCTGGCCGTGCATCTACGCCCCGCGCGCGGTCATCTACCACAAGCTCTCGGCCACCGGCGGCGGCGTGACCCACAGCTACTACAACGGCCGCAACTTTCTGTACATCCTCGCCAAAGACGTGCCCGGCGACCTGTGGCGGCGCTATTGGCCGCGCATGCTGCGCGCCCAACTGCGCATCACGCTCGAAGCCCTGCGCGCGTGGCGTGGCCGCGAAGCCCGCGCCCGCCTCAAAGGCCAACTCGTCGGCCTGCTGCGCTTCCCGTTCATGCTCGCCCGCCGCCCAGCCATCCAGTCGCGCCGCACCGCCTCGCTCACTGCCCTCGAGGCCCTGCTCGACGACTAGCTCTGCCCCCGCCTGTTGCCTAGCGCCACCTTCGACTGTCCCGCCCCCGAGTCCCTTGAGTCCCCCGAGTCCCCTAGCGCAGCATCCCCGCGCCTTATTCCCCCTATTCCCCCTATTCCCCCAGCCTCCGCTCACCCGGCGACCCGTGGTACACTCGCCAAACATGCACCTCTCGCTCATCATCCCCGCGCACAACGAGGAGCACCGTCTGCCGCCCACGCTCAAGGCGATTGACGCCTACCTCGACAAGCAGCCCTTCGCCAGCGAAGTTGTCGTCGTCGAGAACGGCAGCCAAGACCTGACCCCGGTGGTAGCCGAAGCCTTTGCTGCCGACCACCCGCGCGTGCGCGTGCTGCGCGAGAGCGGGCGCGGCAAGGGCCTGGCTGTGCGCCGGGGCATGCTCGAGTCGCTCGGCGCCTACCGCTTCATCTGCGACGCCGACCTGTCCATGCCCATCACCGAGTTGAGCAAATTTCTGCCGCCCGCGCTCAGCGACTACGAGGTCGCCATCGGCTCACGCGAGGTGCGCGGCGCGCGGCGCTTCAACGAGCCACGCTACCGCCACATCCAGGGCCGCGTCTTCAGCCAACTGGTCAAATTCTTTGCGCTGCCCGGCTTTGAAGACACGCAATGCGGCTTCAAGTGCTTCACCGCCGCCGCCGCCGATGACCTCTTTCGGGTGCAAGTCTTCGACGGCATGAGCTTTGACGTCGAAGTGCTCTACATCGCCCGCCAGCGCGGCTACCGCATTGTCGAAGTGCCGATTGACTGGTATTACCGTTCCGAGAGCCGCGTGCAGCCACTGGCCGACCCGCTGCGGATGCTGCGCGACATCCTGATCCTGCGCCGCAACTGGCGGCAGGGCGCTTACGCCGCCAAGCCCGCGCCGCCTAAAACGCCATGACCAAATCGGTGCCGCGCCTGACCTATGAGCGCCGCCTGGTGCGGGCCGGCCACCGCCTGGTCGCCGGCATTGATGAAGTGGGGCGGGGGGCGTGGGCCGGGCCGGTCGTCGCCGCCGCCGTCATCCTGCCGCTCGACACGCCGCGCCTGGGCCGGCTGCTGGCCGGCGTGACCGACTCGAAGCAGCTCACGCCGCGTCAGCGCGAGCGCCTGGCCGAGACCATTCAAGCCGTGGCCCTGGCGATTGGGGTGGGGGGCGCGGGCGCGGCCGAGGTCGACCGCGACGGGCTGACCGCCGCCACCCGCGCCGCCATGCAGCGCGCCGTTGCCATGCTGGCCCCGCCGCCCGATGCGCTGTTGATTGACGCCATGGACCTCAGCTCGGTGGTGCCGCTGCCGCAGACCGCGCTGATCTTTGGCGACAGCCGCTCGCTGAGCATTGCCGCCGCCTCGATTATCGCCAAGGTCAACCGCGACCGCTGGATGGTGGGGCTAGACGAGCGCTACCCCGGCTATGGCTTCGCGCGGCACAAGGGCTATGGCACGGCCGCCCACAGCGCCGCGCTGGCGCAGCTCGGCGTGTGCGCGCAGCACCGCCGCAGCTATTTGCCGATCCAGAAATTCGCGGCCATCGCCGCCTAGCCCGCCCTATGCCCCTGGCCCTCGTCCACGACTGGCTCAACCAAATCGGCGGCGCCGAAGACGTGCTGGCCGCGCTGGTCGGGTTGTACCCCGGCGCGCCGATCTACACCTCGATCTACGCGCCCGAGCGCATGCCGGCCGCCTACCGCCGTTGGCCGATCCGCGTGTCGTTCATGGACCGCCTGCCCGGCATCCACCGCCGCCACCAGCCCTACCTGCCGCTCTACCCGCTGGCGTTTGAGCGCTTTAACCTCAGTGGCTTTGACCTGCTGCTCTCGAACAAGAGCGGCTTTTGCCACGGCGTGCGCAAGGCGCCGGGCGCAACGCACATTTGCTACTGCCTGACGCCCACCCGCTACGTGTGGAACTTCGAGGGCTACGCCGCGCGCGAGGGCTTCGGGCCGCTTGCCCGCGCCGTGCTGCAGCCGATGCTGGCCGGCCTGCGCCGCTGGGATCACGCCGCCGCCCAGCGCGTGGACCACTTCATAGCCATTTCGGCGGAGGTTCAGCGGCGTATCACCCAGTTCTACGGGCGCGAATCGGTCATTATCTACCCACCGGTGGAGACCAGCCGCTTTGCCGCCGCTTCGGCCGAGCCAGGGGGCTACTTCCTAAGCCTGGGCCGCCTGATCCCGTATAAACGGGTGGACCTGGCGGTGCAAGCCTGCACGGCGCTCAACCTGCCGCTGCTGGTGGCCGGCGACGGCCGCGACCGTGCCCGGCTGGAGCGTTTGGCCGGTCCTACGGTAAAATTCCTGGGGCGCGTGCCCGATGCCGACGTGCCGGGGCTGATGGCCGGGTGCCGCGCCTTCATCTTTCCTGGGTTGGAAGATTTCGGCATCGCGCCGGTGCAGGCGCTGGCGGCCGGGCGGCCGGTGGTGGCCTTCGCTGGCGGCGGCGCGCTCGATATCGTGCAGGCCGGCGTCAATGGGGTGCTCTTTCATGAGCCGACGGTGGCCGCCCTGTCCGCCGCGCTAGAGCAGGTGGAGCGCTTGCGCACCAAGCCGCCCGCGCTGCGCGCCACCGCCGCCCGCTTCGACCGCGCCGTGTTCGAGCAGCAGATACAGGCGTTCTTGCTAGAAAAAACCGGCCGTCCGGCCTAACGCGTCTACCGGGTATCACCCGAGCTGGGGACAAGCGCTAACGCTTTAGACCCCTTATACCCTTTAGACCCTGTCCTTACCGAGGGTCAATGGAACTTCGTCACTACCTCACAATCGCACTGCGCTGGTGGTACCTGCTGCTGCTGCCGCCGCTGATCGTCGGCGCGTATGGCCTGGCCACCTACCAGCCGCCGGCCGTCAGCTACAGCGCCGGGGTGCGCTACGCCGTCGGGCAGCCGGCCGGGCTGGCCGACAGCGTCGGCTACGACCCCAACTACTACCGCTGGCTCACGTCTGAGTATGTTGCCACCGCGCTCAAAGATTGGGTATCGTCGCGCAGCTTCGCCGAGGCCGTCAGCGCCAAGCTCGCCGCCACAGCGGTCGATGTGCCGGCCGCCGCGCTGCAAGGCGCGCTTGGCGCCGACAACTCGCGCAGCATCCTGGTGATCTACCTGACCTGGGGCAACGCCGAGCAAGTGCCGGCCATCTTTGCCGCCATCACCGCCGCCTTGCAGGACAACGCCCCGGTCTTCCCGGCCTTGGGCGGGCTGGCCGCCGCCGCCGTGCCGCTCGATGCCGCTCAGCCCGGCGCGGTGGCCCCGTCGCTCCGCAACCGGCTCGATTTGCCGCTGAAGGTGGCTGTGGGGCTGGCGGCCGGGGTCGCGTTGGCGCTGCTGGCGCACTATTTTGACCCGTTTGTGCGCGACCGGCGCGACCTGGAGCAACTGGGCCTGACCGTGCTGGGCGACGTGCCGCGCCCGCGCCGGTGACGGAAACCCATCTGGTACAATAACGCGCCATGTCTATCAACGACTACTTTCGCATTCTGCGCCGCTGGTGGTGGGTGCTGCTCTTGGTGGCAGCCCTGACGGCCGGCAGCGCTTATGTCTTCAGCGCCGCGCAGACGCCGATCTACAAATCTACGGCCTTCGTCGGCGTGCAGCCCTCCCGCCCCGATTTTGGCCTGAGCCAGAGCACCAAGACCTTATTACGCTACTACACCTCGGTGATTGACACCGAAACCTTCGCTCGGCGCGTGATCGACCGCCTCCAGCTCGACCTGGCCCCCGGCCAACTGCTGGCCGACAGCACCATCGCCTCGGACGACTCGCGCTTTGTCGTGCAGATCGATGTCGAGAACGCCAACGGCGACCTGGCCAATGACATCGCGCGCACCTGGGCCGACGAGTTCAAGGCCTGGCGCGACTCAGAAAACGCCACCATCCAGCGCGAAGACCAGGTCGAGGCCAAACTGCTCGATGCCCCGCAGTACAGCCTCGACCGGCCGAAGAAGCAGATCAACACCCTGGCGGGCGCGGTGCTGGGACTGCTCATCGGCGGCGTGATCGTCTTTCTGGTCGAGTATCGCGAGGCCAGCGTCATTCGTTTCGCCGAAGATATCGAGCGCAGCCTGGGCCTGCCGGTGCTGGGGGCCATCCCGCCGGCCGAGGCCGTCGCAGGCGGGCGCAGCCGGGCCGGACGCGCGGGCTAAAGGGCCGCTGTTATGCCTTCTTCTCAACTCATCACACTCACCGACCCGCGCTCGCCGATGGCTGAGGCCTTCCGCACCCTGCGCACCAATCTCATGTTCTCCAGTCTCGAGCACCCGCTGACCACGCTGTTGGTGACCTCGCCCGCGCCGGAAGAGGGCAAGAGCACCACGCTCGCCAACTTGGCCGTCACGCTGGCGCAAGGCGGGCGCACCACCATCCTGGTGGATTGCGACCTGCGCCGCCCGCGCCAGCACGAGCTGTTTGGCGTGCCGGCCGAGCCGGGCCTGACCAACGCCATCCTCGACAAAGTGGACGAGCCCAAACTGATCGCCACCAGCGTGGAGGGGCTGTCGCTGCTGCCGGCCGGCGCGGTGCCGCCCAACCCGGCCGATCTGCTGGGCTCGCGCCGCATGGAAGCCATCATCGCCAATCTCCAGACCCGCGCCGACATCGTGCTGTTCGACGCGCCGCCCGTCATCGCCGTCACCGACGCGGCGCTGCTGGCCTCCAAGCTCGACGGCGTGCTGCTGGTGGTCAGTGCCGGCCACACCCAGCGCGACCACGCCCTGCAAGCCAAGAACCTGCTCGAAAAAATTCACGTGCGGCTGGTCGGCACCGTGCTGACCAACGCCGCGGTTGACCGCCGCCTGACGGCCTACTAAGCGTTACCTCGCAATTTCTCTAGGGCACCTACTATGAAAAACATCCTCGTCACCGGCGGCGCCGGTTTCATCGGCTCGAACTTTGTGCGCTACATGCTGCGCCAGCACCCCGACTACACCGTGGTGGTGCTCGACAAGCTGACCTATGCCGGCAACCTCAGCAACTTGCTGGATGTGCACGACGACCCGCGCTACCGCTTCGTGCGCGGCGACATCGCCGACAAGCATGCGCTGGCCGACGTGCTGCGCGACCACAAGATTGACACGCTGGTCAACTTTGCCGCCGAGAGCCACGTGGACCGCTCGATCCTCGAGCCGGACGCGTTCATTCACACCGACGTGGTGGGCACGTATGTGCTGCTCGAAGCCGCGCGCCAGTTCGGGCTGGAGCGCATGCTCCAGGTGTCGACCGACGAGGTCTATGGCTCGATCCCCGTGGGCTACTTTAAAGAGGGCGACCCGCTGGAGCCCAACAGCCCGTACTCGGCCAGCAAGGCCGGCGGCGAGCTAATGGTGCGCGCCTATCACGAGACCTACGGCCTAAACACCGTGGTCACGCGCGGCAGCAACACTTTCGGCCCCTACCAGTATCCTGAGAAGGTCGCGCCGCTGTTCATCACCAACGCGATTGAAGGCGAGCCGCTGCCGCTGTACGGCGACGGCATGCAGGTGCGCGACTGGCTGTATGTGGAAGACCACTGCGCCGGGATCGACCTGGCGCTGCATCGCGGCGAGGCCGGCGAGGTCTACAACCTG
Organism: Anaerolineales bacterium; assembly: GCA_038252885.1. Classification (GTDB taxonomy): domain Bacteria; phylum Chloroflexota; class Anaerolineae; order Anaerolineales; family UBA6663; genus JADZEK01. Next base: position 11,219 of record JBBRZY010000004.1, read on the forward strand.
GGCGGCGGCAACGAGCGCCATAATATTGATGTGACGCACCTGATCCTGAAGCTGCTCGGCCGGCCGGAAACACTCATCCGCCCGGTGGCCGACCGCCCCGGCCACGACCGCCGCTACGCGCTCGACTGCGCCAAGCTCAAGGCGCTGGGCTGGTCCCCGAAGAAAGACTTCGAGACCGCCATGGCCGAGACCGTGGCCTGGTATCAGCAGAACGAGTGGTGGTGGCGGCCAATCAAGAGCGGCGACTTCAAGGAATACTACAAGCAGCAGTACGGCGAGCGCTTGGCGGCGACGAGCTGACTTACCTCCCGGCATTATCTGCGCTCCGGCGAGGTATTCAAGGTGGGATTTCCCCTGAAGGGTGCTCCGCAATCACCCGCCACCGGACATCGTTAGGACCAACTGCCTGGGGCGTCTTCAAAATGACAGGGTCTTAGGGTTACGTGTGCAATTGGCTCGCGCCCGCCTGCGCCCTTACTCTGGCGCAAGCCGGCTACTGACGCTGCCTCATTCGTGTTATTCGCGTAATTCGTGGCCAAAGCCTTTCTCAGCCGGTTCTAACCAAGCCTCGTTTGACGCTCCCCCTCTTGAATGATAGAATCGCCGCAATTCGTGCCTCAAAGTGTCAAATTGCCGTACCCAGATGATTTCTTACGCGCTGCCGGTCACGGCCTAGGCCACCGGCAGTGTGTTTTAGTTGCTAGAAGGAGCTTTGTTCAATGACCACCACCCCTGCTGCCGCCCCGGCCTTCGCTAAAGGCCTCGTCGGCGTTGTCGCTGCCCAAACCGCCCTGTCGTCCGTCGATGGCACCAACGGCGTGCTCACCTACCGCGGTCTCAACATCCACGACTTGGCCGGCCGCGCCTCGTATGAAGAGGTCGTCTACCTGCTGTTCCACAGCCACCCGGCCAACCAGGCCGAGCTGACCGCCTTCGAGCAAGCGCTGAAGGACAACCGCGCACTGCCACAGCCGGTGCTCGACCACATTGCCGCCTCGCCGGCCAACGCCACGCCGATGGACGTGCTGCGCACCGCCGTCTCCATGCTGGCTTACTTCGAGCCGGAAGTCGAAGACATCTCGATTGAGGCCACGCTGCGCAAGGGCCTCAAGCTCGTGGCGCAGTTCCCGGCCGTCGTGGCCGCCATCCACCGTCACCGCGAAGGCAAGGCCCCGGTCGCGCCGAATAGCGCCCTCGGCCACGCCGCCAACTTCCTCTACATGCTGCACGGCGAGGCCCAGAGTGATCTGGAGAACAAGGCCATGGACCTGTATCTGGTCTTGCTGGCCGACCACTCGCTCAACGCCTCGACCTTCACTGCCCGCGTCACCGCTTCGACCAACGCCGACCTGCACGCCGCCATCACGGCCGCCATTGGCGCGCTGAAGGGCAACCTGCACGGCGGCGCGGCCGAAGCCACCATGAACACCCTGCTTGAGATCGGCGACCTGGCGCACGTAGACTCGTTCGTGGACAACGCCTTCGCCACCAAGCGCAAGATCATGGGCATTGGCCACCGCATCTACAAGAGCGGCGACCCGCGCGCTCGCCACCTGCTCGAGTGGGCCCGCAAGATGGAAGCCGCGCAGGGCAAAGGCTCGCAGTATGTGGATATGGCTCATGGCGTCGAGCAGGCCGTGCTGCGCCACAAAGAGCTGTACCCCAACGTCGACTTCTTCTCGGCGCCGATGCTGTATTACCTGGGCATCCCCACCGCGCTCGACACCTGCGTCTTCGCCATCTCACGCGTGAGCGGCTGGACCGCTCACGTCATCGAGCAGTACAACGACGCCACGCTCATCCGGCCCGGCGCCGATTACATCGGCCCCAAGAACCAGACCTACACGTCGCCGGCCGAGCGCTAATGGTGGCCCGCGCCGCCTAACGGAGGTGTGCCCATATGCTGCCGCCTCAAACTGACTCATCTGCTGACATGCCGGCCGACCCCGGCTTGGCCCAACTGCGCTGGCTGATCGAGCGCGTGGCCGACGGCCGCCTGCCGGTCGCCCGCCTGTTGGGCGCGTTTCGCGGCCTGCACGAGGCCATCGAGCGCCAGGGCCGGCCCGCCTACCGCTCTAAAGAAGAAGCGCGCCTGATCTGGGACGTACTCTGGGCGCTGGAGTTCTACTCGCCCGACCCGGCCCGCGAGCCCAACCCCGCCGAGTGGAACGACGCCGACGCCGTACTGGCTGAAGTGCAGCGTGTTGGCCGACGGCTGGGGGAACTTTAGGCGCATGGCTGTCGGCCAGCGTCATTCGGGCGACCCGCGCTTCGCCAGCTTTCCGTCGGAGCCGGGCGTGGGCCAACTGCGCTGGTACGTGGCCCAAACCGCGGCGGGCGTGCTCAGCATTCAAGAACTGCTGGCCGACTTTCGCGGCCTGCACGAGGCCTCCGAGCGCTTGGGCCACACCCAGTTCGCCAACCCGGCCGAGGCCCGCGCCGTGTGGGATGTGCTGTGGGCGGTGGAGTTCTGTGTGCCCAAGGCCGATCAGCAGCTTGACCCGGCCGACTACTACAGCCCTGAGCAAGTGCTCGAGATCGTGCAGCGCACGGCGGTGCGGCTGGCCCGCTAACCCATGGCGCTGTACAGCTACAGCGCCCCCCGCCGCGGCGGCTGTTCGAGCGTGTGGCTGGTGCTGGCCGGGGGCCTGCTGCTCGGGCTGGCCGTGGCCGCCTTTGTCTCCCTGCCGCGCCTCACAGTCGTCTCCCCCCCGCGCGGCGCGGCCCTGGTCTCGGCCGGCGCACCCATCCGCTTGACCTTCAACGCACCGATGGACACTGCCGCGGTGCAGGCGGCGCTGCATCTGTCGCCCGATGTGGCCGGCGCGACCACCTGGGAAGGCAACACGCTGGTCTTTCGCCCGGCGCAGAGTTGGCCGTTGAGCAGCACCGTGACGGTGCAGTTGGCGGGCGGGCGCAGCCAGGCGGGCTTGCCGCTGCTGGGTAACCAGACCTGGACCTTCGCCGTCGGCCCGCTGCGCCTGGCCTACCTGACCGGCAGCCCGCCCAACCTCTACCTCACGCCGGTCGAAGGCGACCCCACCCCGCTGGCCCTGACGAATGAAGCCTATGGTGTGTATGACTACGCTATCAGCCCCGACGGCACGCAGTTCGCTTACGCTGCCCGCCGCGCCGATGGCGGGGCCGACCTAAAACTGGTCAACGCCGACGGCACCGGCCTGATCGATCTGGTGCTGTGCCCGGCCGAAGCGTGTGTCTCGCCCACCTACTCGCCCGACGGTCTGCGCCTGGCGTATCAGCGGCATGTGCTGGTGGCCGGCCTCACCGGCGCGCCGGGGCTGGGCGCGGCCCACATCTATGTGCGCACCTTCGCCACCGGCGGCGATGCGCTGATGAGCGACAACGAAGCGCGCTTCCCGCGCTGGGGGCCAGATGGCCGCCTGGGCTACCTCGACACCGGCCTGGAGGCCGTGGTCATCCACGACCTGCTGACGGGCGCGCTGACCTTTGTGCCCAACGCCTCGGGCGAGATGGGCACCTGGTCGCCCGACGGCACGTACCTGGTCTACCCCGAGCTGGCCTTCCCCGTCCTGGCAGAAGACCCCACCGACCCGAACGGTGAAGCCGTGACCGGCGGGTTTTACACCTACCTCACGCGCGTGACTGTCGCCACCAACGAACGCCTCAACCTCTCCGGCGACCAGGCGCTGGTGGACGACGCCTCGCCCGCCTATGCCCCCTCCGGCGGGTGGATCGCCTTTGGCCGCAAGCTGCAAGTGCTCGACCAGTGGACCCCCGGCCGCCAACTATGGCTGATGCGCCCAGACGGTTCAGGCGCTTACGCACTAACGGCCGAACCGCTTTATAATCACAGTGCGTTTACCTGGAGCCCAGACGGCCGGCTGTTGGCGTACATGCGCTTCAACACCGATGACCAGACGGCTCCGGCCGAGATTTGGCTTGTCAGCCTCGCCGCTGCTGGGGCGGCGGGTAGCGAGGCAACTGTCCCGCACCGACTGATCCAGGGCTATCTACCGGAGTGGCTGCCGTGAACCGCGAACTCGACAAAGAACCCCAGCGCAAACCGAGCGCCAGCGCCAAAGACCACTTGGCCGAAACCCGCCGCGCTGAGCCGCGCAAAGTGGTGCCGGCCGAGCCGCACTACTGGCTCAACCGCCTGGCGCCCGACTTCACGCTGCCAATCGTGGACGGCGGCCGGCTGTCGCTCTCAGACCTGCGCGGCTATGTCGTCATCATCAACTTCTGGTCGGCCGAGTGCGCCTGGAGCCGGCGGGCAGATGTGCTGCTGGTCTACCGCGCCCTGACGTGGGAAAGCAAGGGCGTGCGCATCGTGGGCATCGCCTCGAACTACAACGAGCTTGAGAGCCAGATCCGCTACGAGACCCAAAGCCGCCACCTGCGCTACCCGGTGGTGATGGACTTCGACCACCGCGTGGCCGACCTGTACCGGGCCGAGACTACGCCGCACTTCTTTGTGCTCGACCGCCAGGGGCTGGCCCGCTACATCGGCGCGCTCGACGACGCCACGCAAGAAGTGCGCGACGCCCGCACGCTGTTCCTCGACAAGTCGGTCAACGCCCTGCTCAACAACCGCGATCCCGATTTGCCGTGCACCATTCCCTATGGCTGCGGGCTGCCGCGCCCGGCCGGCCGCCCCGACAGCTTTCCGCGCTGACCCCTTTATTGGTATAGGCTCGCGTTACGTCTATGAAACCTGAAACCCTACTCGATGTGATTGGCTTGGGGCTGCGCGCTAGTGAGGCCGCCCTCAGCCGGCGCCCCAAGACGGACCTGCCCGACACTAAAGTCGACCTGCTGGTGCGCCGCGTGCTGCCGCTGGCCGCGCGCGCGCTCGACCGCGTGGCGCCGGCCGCCGCCGGCCCCAGCCACAAAGTGGCCGAGGCGCGCGCCGAACGCCGTCGCCGCCGGTCGGCCCTGGCGCCGCTGGTATCAGTGGCGGTGGGGGCCATCACGGCCGGCACGGTGGCCTATGTCGTCGTCAAAGAACAGCAGCGCATCCGCGAGCGCTATCGCCCGCTGCGGGCCGCGTTCCCGCCCGAGCTGCTAGACGTGCTGGCGGCCCCCGGTGGCGGCGGGCGGTTGACTGTCAACGGCTCGATGCTGGTTGATCCCGCCACGGGCGCTGGGTATTCCCTGCTCGACGGCATCGCCGATTTCATTGCCCCGCCGGCCGCGCCCGCCGAACAGTTGGTCTCGGATGACAGTTGGGTGCAAGACCTGGTGCGGCCGATTGGCCTGCACCTGGCCGGCCGCAACCACGCTGGCAACGCCGCCTTCTCTAGCGCGGTGGCCTCCGGCGCGGGGCAGGGCTGGGTGCTGTCGGTGCCGGCCGGGCGCGGCACCTATGAGGTCGAGATGGCCGGGGCCAACCCGCGCGCCCGCGTGCTGTGCCTGAGCAACAAGTGGGATGTGCTGCTCGAAGTGCGCCGCCGGGGCCGCGCCGCCGGCCTGACCAACCTGTACTTTGTGCGCGGCATCCCGCGCCTGCTGCCCATTCAAGACCAGGTGATGGATGGGCTGTGGACCAACGGCCTGCATCGCTACGCCACGCCCGAGCGCGAGCTGACGCAGATGGTGCGCGCCACGCGCCCCCAAGCGCCGCTGGCCGGCGTCTCACTGGTGGAGGGCGGCCCGGCCTTCTCGGCTGGCCTGGTGCAACTCGGCCGCCGGTATTTGCCCGGCCTGCGCAGCGCCGCCGCCCTAACCGCGCTGCTCGAAGCCGCCGGTCTGCGCGACCTGCGCTTCGCCCGCGACGGCAGCTTCCTGCGCTTCAGCGCCCTGCGCGCCTAAGCCCACTCGCCTCGTCCCGAAAACAAACATGGGCCGCTCAGCTTAGCTGTGCGGCCCATGTTTGTTATGCTGCGCGTGCCTGGCTGCGCCTCTGACTTCTACTCCCCCATCCACACCGTGCGGTCGGCCGCGCCGGGGCGGGCCGGCGCGGGCAGCTCGGCCTGCGGGTAGCCGAAATATAGAAAGCCCACCATCTGCTGATCGGCCTCCAGCCCGAGCGCCTGCCGCACCGCTGGGTCGAAGATTGGGTCGCCCGAGCGCCACATGCCGCCCAGCCCCAGCGCGTGCGCCGCCAGTAGCATGTTCTGGGCCGCCGCCGCCGCTGCGCACACGTTCTCGTATTCCACCACTTTGGGCGCGGTGGCCTTATCGACGCCGACGGCAATCAGCACCGGCGCGCGCAGCGGCTTGGCCCGCTCAATCGCCAGCTTTTCGGGCAGCGCGGCCGGGTCGCGCCGCGCCAGGGCTTGCGCCATCACCTCGCCCAGTTGGTTGCGCGCCGCGCCGGTGAGCACCACAAAGCGCCACGGCCGCACCTTGTGGTGGTTGGGGGCCTGCGCCCCGGCCGCCAAGATCTGCTCGATCAGCGCGCGCGGCACGGGGTCGGGCCGAACCTGCTTCACCGACTGCCGCGAAAAAATCGCCTCGATTGCATCCATGGCTGCTCCGTCCTCTGGGTCTGGGGTTTGATCTGCCTCCGCGATTATAGCCCACCCCCCATCCGCCAGCCGTTTCACCCTGGTTTGGCATTCGTGCCAATGCTGTTCCGCGCCTATAATCCCTGGGCATCGAAAGGAGCGGCCAACTTGCCTCAGCCCCGCCGCGCCGGCCTCGGTTTAGCGGCTGCCGGCGGTTGGGCCGCCTTGACTGCTGCTGGCCGTTTGGGCTCAAGCGGCCCACACCTCGAAGGGTCTCATGATCACGTTTCGCCGCCTGTATCAATACCTCGTGTGCTTCATCGCGCTCCAGGCCGCCGCGCAGGCGTTGGGCGGGCTGCTGGGTGACGTGGTCAGTTGGGCCTTCAACGTCAACCCGCCCGACGGCTTCACGGTCACACTCGAGCTGTCCATCCTCATCGTCGCCACGCCGATCTTCTTGGGCCATTGGCTGTGGGTGCTCTACCTCGCCCGCCGCGACCCGGCCGAGCGCGCCTCGGCCCTGTATCACCTGTACTTGTATGCCACGCAGTCCATGTTCGTGGGCGCGATGGTTTGGGCGCTGGGCGTGGGCGTCTTTGCCCTGGCGAGTTTTATGTTTGCGCCCACGGTGCTCGGCTATACCTTGGCCGACGCGCTGGAGGGGCTGGCCGTTGGCGTCATTACCGCGGCGCTGATGGGCGGGCTGTGGGTCTACCACTTGTGGCTGTCTAACCGCAAAGACCTGCCGCAGTCGTCCGGCCCGCGCGTCTTGTATCATCTCTATATTCTGAGTTGGGAAGCCATCGGCACGGCGCTGACGGCCTGGGGCGGCTACCTGGTGCTGGCGGCGGCGATGGACGGGCTGGCGGGCCACGGCCTGGCGCAATTGCCGCTGGGGCTGGGCCTGCTGGTCGCTGGGCTGCCGCTGTGGCTCTTTCATGGGCTGCACCGCGCCCGCGCCCGGTCGCTGGCTGCGCCCGTCGGCCACGCGCTGCGCTGGGTGTTGGCCGCCGGCTTTAGCGCGGCCGGTGCGTTGATCGTGCTCTTCAGCCTGGCCGACGTCATCACCGCGATCTTGGTCTGGATTGCCGGCCGCCCCCGCACCGACCCGCCCTATGCGCTGGCGGCGGTCAGCGTGGGGCTGGGGCTGTGGGCCTATCACGAATGGGTGGTGCGGCGGCTGGCCCTGCCCAGCTTCCGGCCGCTGCGTTGGCTGTATGCCCTGGCCTTCAGCGGGCTGAGCCTGCTGTTTGTCATCAGCGGCGGCGTGGCCGGTTTCCAATGGCTGTTCAGCGGTCTGCGCCCGGCGGGGGCCGCAGAGTTCGCCAGCAGCGCCGGGTTGCTGCTGCCGGCCCTGGCGGTGTGGGCCTTTCATCAGTGGGTGGTGTGGCAGACCAGCCGCGCGCTGGGGTTGGGCCAGGCCGAGGCCGGCTCGTTCCGCACTGAGGGGCGCTTCCTCCAGCGCTTGTATTTATATAGCTTCAGCGGCCTGGGCGTGGCCTTTGCCACCCTGGGTTTAATCGGCTTACAGATGGCGCTCTTCACCGGGCTGCGCGGCCAACTGGCGCTGCGCGACGCGCTGGCCTGGCTGCTGGTCGGCGGGCCGGTCTGGCTCTTTCACTGGGCATGGGTCGGGCGCTTGTTCGCCGCCGGCCTGCCCGACGAGCGCCGCTCTGACCTGCGCAAGCTGTACCTATATCTCATCATTTTTGCGGCGGTCAATACCGTCATCGTCACGGTCGGGCTGACCCTCAACGGTTTATTCCGGGCGCTGCTGCGCGTGCCGACGGAAGGTCTGTTGGGCAGCTCGGTGGCCGTCATCCTGGGTGCGCTGGCGCTGTGGGTCTATCACGCGCTGGTGCTGCGCAGCGACATCGCCCGCGCCGCCGAGTCGTCGCTGCAGGGCGCGCTCCAGCGCCTATATGCCTATCTGGTGGCGACCTTTGGCCTGGCGGCCTTCGTGTTTGGCGTGGCCGGCGTCCTGACCGCCCTCATCACCTGGCTCTCGGCCGGGCTGCAGGCGAATGTGGACCTGCGCGGGCAGTTCGCCGCCGCGCTGGCCGCCTTGATCGCTGGCCTGCCGGTGTGGTTCTTCGCCTGGTGGCCGGCCCAACGCGCCGCGCAGCAGACCGGTCCGGCGGGCGTGGCCGCGCGGCGGTCGGGGCTGCGGCGGTTGTATCTCTATGGCTTCGCGCTGGCAGCGGTGCTGGTCACGCTGGTCAGCGCCATCACGGTGGTCTACCAGATTCTGAACGGCCTGTTTCGGTTGGGCGGCGGCGGCAACGTGCTGGCGAACATCGCGCTGGCGGCGGGCTATGCCTTCATCGGCCTGGTGGTCTGGCTGTATCACGCCTGGGTGCTGCGCCAGGATGGGCGGCACGCTGCCGCCGACAAGCGCGTGGCGGCCGACCAGCAGGCCACGGAACAGGCCGCTGCCAAGGCGGTGAACGTGGCGCAGTGGGCGGGCATCGCCGTGGCAGTGGTGGATGACGGCGACGGCCGCTTTGCGCTGGCGGCGTTGGCCGCGCTGCGCCGTGAATTGCCCACGCTGCGCCTGCTGCCCGTCGGCCTGACCCCGGCGGCGGTGGCGGCGCTGGCGGCCGAGCAGCCCGCGGGCCAGCCGGCAGTTGCAGTGGCGCCCGCCGAACGGACGGTGTTCGCGGCCCCCGCGGTTGAGGCCCCGGTGCCCGAGGCGCTGGCGCTCGCGCGGCTGATTGTCGCGCCGTGGACGGCGGCGGCGCGCGACCCGATCGCTAGCAGCCGGCTGCCGGTGGTCATTGTGCCGCTGCCCGGCCGGGGGCTGTTCTGGACCGGCATCCGCCCGGAGGATGTGGCGACCATCGCCGTGGACCCTGGCCCCGAGTTGGTGTATATGGTTAAGGTCGCGCTTACGCGCCTGATGGATCATGGCACCCAACCGCTCAAGCGTAAGCCGCCCAAGCCGGCCTTGCCGCCCGCGCCCGAACCGCTGCCGTCCCTGGCCGCAGAACAGTCCGCCCCAACCGCGCCCGAACCGCTGCCGCCCACGGCCCCGCCAAACGGCGACCCGCCCGAGTTGACCAATTCGCCAAGTCCTACTACAAGCTAGTACTCCATCAAGAAAGTTTTGCCAACGTCCACATCAGTTGCGCCACGTAGCGAAGCGGAACGGCGTTAACTGCATGTGGACGTTGGGCGCACCCAGGTACATCAATATATTGACTCCTATGCTGTGCCTACTGCTTCCAAATTGAATTAGCATGATTGGCGAGGAAAGTGGCCCTATCGCCTATAGATTGCTCATCCCAGGTTAGATTACTCAGGTATTGAGAGAAGGTCTCAAGACCTCCAGCA
>JBBRZY010000005.1:0-20247 GCA_038252885.1 Anaerolineales bacterium
CGACGGTGCTGGCCGGGGTGCCGCTGACGCTGACCGCCACCGCCAACGACACGCGCTATGACGGCGGCCCGTACTATGGCACGGAAGCCACGCAAAACATCGCCGCCGCCCGCTATTCGTTCGACGCGCCCAGTTGGGTCACCGGCACCGTCACCCATCCGCTGGCGGCGGCCGATGGTTTGTTCAACGCCAAGATCGAGGGGCTGACGGCCGTGCTCGACACCACCGGCCTGACGCCGGGCCGCCATTTGGTGCTGGTGGAAAGTCAAGACATCTCCGGCACGTGGGGCGTGCCCAGCGCGATCTTCATTCAGGTCAACGCGCCAACCAGCTTCAGCGTTGCGCCCGCGCCCTCGTGGGTGTGGGGCGATGCCGGGGAGGTCGCCACGCACACGCTCTGGTTGACCAACACCGCCGCCATGACCAACACCTTTGCGCTGACCGTCACCGGCGACGCCTGGCCGGCCAGCTTCCCGCTGACCGTTGGGCCGGTGGGGCCGGGCGCGGCCGTGCCGGTGACGGTGACGGTGGCCCTCCCCAGTCTAGCCAACCCTGCCGACCTGGACGAGGCGCTGCTGACCGTGACGCCGCTCTCGCCCGCCGGCCCGGCGCTGACCGCCACGCTCTTCACCGTGGTCCACAGCCAATACGGCCTATCCGTCACGCCGCCGGCGCTGGCGCTGTCTGGCCCGCAGGGCTCCACGGTGACGTATACCGTCTGGGTCACGGCTATCGGCGAACTGCCCGACACGTTCTACCTCAGCCTGACCGAGCAGGTCTGGCAAACCGACGCGCCCGAGAGCGTGGGGCCGTTGACGCCGGGCCAGACCGTGAGCGTGACCGTGACCGTGCGCATTCCCTACGGCCCGGCGCCCGGAGCGACCGACACCGCCTTACTGATGTTGGCCTCGCAGGGCGAGAGCAACCGCACCGCCACCGTGGTGCTGACCACCACCGCGCCGATTGCGCCGATCTTTGTGCCGCTGGTCATGCGCTGAGGGTTGGGCCGATGAGTGCGTTAGCCCAGACTCAGTATGTCGACGCTAACGGACTGCGGCTGGCCTACCAACACTGGCCGGGCCGGCCCGGCGCGCCGGCGCTGCTGGGCCTGCCGCACCTGACCGGCCACAAAGGCAGCTATGCCGACCTGGGCGCGGCGCTGGCCCCGGACTATGACGTGTATGCGCTCGACCTGCGCGGCCGCGGCGAGAGCGACCAACCGGCCGACGGCTACGGCTTTGCCTACCACGCCGCCGACGTGCTGGCCTGCGCCGAGGCCTGGGGGCTGGCTGCCTTCAGCCTGATCGGCCACTCGTTTGGCGCGACGGCGGCGACCTACATCGCGGCGCTGCGGCCAGAGCGGGTGCAGGCGCTGGTTCTGCTGGATGGCGGGGCCGAGCCGCCGGCCGCCACGCTGCGCGGCATGTATCCAACTGTGGCGCGGCTGGCGCAAACCTACGCCTCGGTCGACGCCTACGTGGCGGCGATGCAAACGCTGCCCTACCACCAGCCCTGGGACGCCGCGCTCGAGCGCTACTTTCGGGCCGACGTTGTGACGCTGCCCGACGGCCAGGTGCGCGCCCGCGCCTCGGCCGCCGCCGTGCAGCGCGACCTCGACCTGCACTTCTTCTACGCCGTCCGCCCCTACCTGCCGACGCTGCGCTGCCCGGCGCTCTTTTTGCGGCCGGCGCTGGGCCTACGCGACGCCGAGCGCGGCCACATCTTTAACGAGGCCGAGGCCCAGGCGCTGGTGGATGCCATCCCGCACGGGCAGCGCGGCGACGTGCCCGATTGCAACCACTACACGCTGCTCCTGCACAGCGGGCCGCCGGCGCTGCCGCTGGTGCGCGCCTTCCTCGATGCGGTCACGTGACTGTGCTATAACCACTCCTATGGACATCCTGCTGGCCCACGGCTACTTCCTGGCGGAAGACGCGCACGAGCGCAAGGTGATGAAGCCTTACCCGACGCTCGGGCTGCTATATCTTTCGGCCTACCTCACGGCGCGCGGCTACGGCGTCAGCGTGTTCGACGCGACGTTTAAGACCTTTGCCGATTTTGAGCGCGCGCTGGGGGCCGAGCGGCCGGCGGTGGTGGGGCTGTATACCAACTTGATGACCAAGTTCAATATATTGCAGATGATGGCGGCCTGCCGAGCCGTGGGGGCCAAGGTGGTGCTGGGCGGGCCCGAGCCGGCCAGCTACGCCGCCGAATACCTGGCGCGCGGCGCGGATGTGATTGTGGTGGGCGAGGGCGAGCTGACGCTGGAAGACCTGCTGGCGCATCAGTTCAAAGACTTGCACGCTATTCCGGGCTTGATGTATCTAGGCGACGACGGGCAGGTTGTCACCAACCCGGCCCGGCCGTATATCACCGACCTGAACACGCTGCCGTTCCCCGACCGCGACGCCATTGACCTGGACCGCTATGTGAGTGTCTGGCGCGAGAACCACGGGCAAGGCTCGGTCTCGCTGATTTGCGCGCGCGGCTGCCCATTCCATTGCCAGTGGTGCAGCCACGCGGTGTATGGCAACACCCACCGCCGCCGCTCGCCCGAGAACGTGGCCGACGAGCTTGAGATGCTGCTCGGCCGCTACAAGCCAGACCAGGTGTGGTACGCCGATGATGTCTTCACCATTCATCGGCGCTGGTTCTTGGAGTACGCGCGGGTGCTCAAGGCTCGCAACTTGCGCGCGCCGTTCGAGTGCATCTCACGCCCCGACCGGCTGGATGAGGAAGTGGTCGCGGCGCTGGCCGAGATGGGCTGCTACCGGCTGTGGCTGGGCAGCGAGAGCGGCAGCCAGCGCGTGCTCGACGCCATGCGGCGCGAGACCAAGGTGGCCGATGTGCAGGCCAAGACCCGGCTGCTCAAGCAGCAGGGCATCCAGGTGGGCATGTTCATCATGCTCGGCTACGAGAATGAAGACGTCAGCGACCTGGAAGCGACCACGGAGCACCTTAAAATCTCCAACCCCGACCTGTTTCTGACGACCGTGGCCTACCCCATCAAGGGCACGCCGTACCACAACCAGGTTAGCGACCGCGTGCTGGCCCCGGCCGGTTGGGAGCACGTCAGCGACCGCGACCTGAGCGTGCGCGGCCGCTACTCGCGCCGGTTTTACTCTTTTGCGACCCGCTGGATGGTCAACAGCGTGGCGCTGCACAAAGAATGGCATGGCCCGCGCCAGCCGCTGCGCCTGGCCAAGACCCTCGCCAACACCGTCGTCGGTCGCGCTGGCATGTTCGCCACTCAGCGCGAGCGCGAAGCCTAGTCATTTTTGATTGTTGATTTTTGACACGCACCTGTGGTGGTGCAGGTGTTGCTGATGGCTACATATCGAAAATCAACAACCAGAAATCACCAGTCTCAAATTCTCCCCATGTCCGCTTACTTTGACGCCCTCGCGCCCGACTACGACGCGGACTTCACCGCCACGCCGCTGGCGCGCGCCCTGCGCGGGCGCGTGTGGGCGCGGCTCGACCAGCTCTTCCCGGCTGGCAGTCAGGTTTTAGAACTGGCCTGCGGCACCGGCGAAGACGCCCGCCACCTGGCCGCGCGCGGCGCGCGCGTGGTCGCCACCGATCAGTCGCCGGCGATGTTGGCGCTGGCGCGGGCCAAGACCGCCACGCTGCCGGTCACCGTCACCCCCCTCAATTTGGCGGCGCTTGACCCGACGCCTGAAATCCTCAGTCCCGCGCCGTACAGCGGTGTGCTCGCCAACTTCGGCGGCCTGAACGCGCTGCCCAATCACACCGGCCTGGCCGACTTCCTCGCGCCGTTGGTCGCGCCGGGCGGGCGGTTGGTGCTCGTCATCATGGGCCGCTGGTGCGCCTGGGAGATCGGCTGGCACCTGCTGCACCTCCAGCCGCGCCGCGCCTTCCGCCGCCTCAGCCCGGCCGGGGCCACGTCACAGGGTGGGGGGGTGAACTTCACGGTCTACTACCCCCGCACCGTTGCGCTGCGCCGCGACTTCGCGCCGCACTTCCGCCTCGCCCGCGCCTGGCCGCTAGGGCTGTGGCTGCCGCCCACGTATCTTGAGCCGCTCACGCGCCAGCGCTGGTTTCCGTTTCGTGTACTCGCCGCGCTAGACCGACGGCTGGCTTGGCCGCCTTTGGCGGACCACACGGTGTATGAGTTCGTGCGGAAAACCTGACGGAGAGAAATAGTTCGGTCGTTATGGGTGGGCAGGGACGGACGCGCGGGTGGGCCGGCAGACTGCGCCGCAGGGCCGAGGGGGTTGGCCGGTCGGGCGGCTGCCTGCGTGTTGGCGCGTACGCCCCGCTCCCGCATTCACACCGCCCGCGCGATCTGCCCGGCCGCATGCCCGCTTTTTTCTCCGTCTTTGCCCTGGCTGTGGATCGTTTGACGCCCCCGCCCTTATGTCCTAAAGTGTCCCCACTCAGGAGACCCCTATGACGATCTACAACGACGCTGCTGCCAAGTACATTCACGATCTGTTTGTGCCGAACGAGCCGGTGCTGCCGCAGGTACTGGCCGCCATCCCGGCGCGCGGGCTGCCGGCTATCACCATCAAGCCCGAAGAAGGCCGTTTCTTGCAATTCTTGGTGCGGGCCGGCGGCGCGCGCCGCGCGGTGGAGATCGGCACGCTGGGCGGCTACAGCGGCATCTGGATTGCGCGCGGCCTGCCGGCCGACGGCAAGCTGACGACGCTGGAGCTGGACCCCAAGCACGCCGCCGTGGCGCGCGAGCACTTTGCGCTGGCGGGCGTCACCAGCCAGGTGGAAGTGCGCGAGGGCGACGCGCGCCAGACGCTGCCGCAGCTCTCGGCCGAAGGCCCGTTCGACTTCTGCTTCATTGACGCCGACAAGGGCGGCTACGGCCATTACCTGGACTGGGCGCTCAACAACGTGGAGCCGGGCGGCATCATCGCCGCGCACAACGCCTTTCGGCAGGGCGGGGTGCTCAACCCCGACGACCAGTCGTCCGACATGGTCGACATGCGCGCCTTCAATGCCCGCTTTGCGGCCGAGCCCAAGCTGCTCGCCACCATCTATCCGGCGGGCGATGGGATGCTGATTGGGGTGGTGCTGGACTAAAGGCAGAGAAAAGCGCCAGAAAGCGACAAGACGTTAGGACTTATTCGACGCTTGCCGTTCGGTTGGCGCGGGCGCTACGCGTTCAATCCGCCGGTGAGAGTCCTCACCCGCCGCAGGGCGGCGCGAGGCCGGCGGCGGGTTCGGGTTGACCGGGTCAGAGGGGGTTGAGCGCGCAAGTCTCCCAGTTGAAAGGCAGCGCCGGTCGCGGGTGGCCGGCTGCTGCTCCCCCTTCAACCCCGTCGTTCGCCTGAGGCCTCTCGCTTTCGGCTTCCAGTTTATGGTAGTATGGGCGCGCCTGACATCCTGACCACAACCTGGAGAATTGCCAATGCCTGATGCCCCCAACCGGAAGCAGCCCCGCATCCTTGTGCTGCACAACGAAAACCCCGCCTGGCCCCAGCCTGACAAAGATTGGTCCGCCGAATTCGTCGCCCAGATGGGCGACGGCCTGCGCGAGCAGGGGTACACCTTTGAGACGCTAAAATTTTTCGACGACCTGAGCGCGCTGGCCCGCTACGACCCGCGCGAGTGGTTGATATGGAATTGGGGCGAAGAAATGGCCGGCCGGCCGTGGAGCGAAGCCCTGGTGACCGACGCGCTCGAAGCCGGCGGCTTTGCCTTCACCGGAGCCAGCAGCGCCACACTGCGCGCCTGCCAGGACCGCCAGGCGGTCAAGCAGCGCCTGCTGGCCGCCGGGCTGCCCACGCTGCCCGCGCGCGTGTTCGCCGATCCGGCCCAGGCGGCCGAGTGGGCGCAATACCCGGCCATTGTTAAGGGCAACACCCAGCACGCCAGCTATGGCATTGACGGCCACTCGATCGTAGACACGCCCGCCGAGCTGGCCGCGCGCATCGCCTACATGCGTGACACACTGCACGACGAAGCGCTGGTCGAGCCGTTCCTCGACACGCGCGAATTTCACGTGGCCGTGTGGGGCAACCAGTCGCCCGAGGCGCTGCCGCCGCTGGAGTACGACTTTTCGATCTTCAGCGAGCGCGGCGACCGCATCTACACTTACGAGTGGAAGTTCGACCGGTCCTCCAAGGGCTTCAAAGAGATCAAGATGCCCTGCCCCGCGCCGGAAGACCGGCCCGACTGGCAGGCCCGCCTGAAAGAGGTCGCAGCGGCGGCCTACACCGTGCTGGGCCTGCGCGACTATGGCCGGCTCGACCTGCGCATGTTGGGCGACGAACCGCAAATCCTCGACGCTAACGCCAACCCCGACCTGGATGTGACCTCGGTGCTGCCGTCGGGCGCGCGTGCCCTGGGCCTGACCTACGGCCAGATGGTCGACCGCATCCTGCGTTATGCCGCCGAGCGCATGCCGGCATGAGCGGGCGCTGGTCGCGCGCCGCGCTGGGGCTGGCGGTCGGCGATGCCGCCGTGCTGCTGACCTTTGTGGTGGTGGGGATGCAGACCCACAGCACGCTAGAGCAGGGCGACGCCCTGACCCGTTTTGCGGTGCTGGCCGGGCCGCTGCTGCTGGCCTGGGCGATGGCCGCCCCGGCGCTGAGAGCCTGGCCGCTCGACCCGCCCCACCGCTGGCGCACCGCCTGGGGCCGCACCCTGGCCGCCTGGCTCATCGCCGCACCCCTGGCGCTGCTGACGCGGGCGCTGCTGACCGGCAGCCCCACCCTGAGCGTGCCGTTCCTGGTGGTGGCGTTGGGCGTGGGCGGCTTAATGCTGCTGGCGTGGCGCAGCCTATACCTGTATCTGTGGGTCGCCCGCCCGCGCGCGCCTTAAACGATTTCTGGTACAATTTTGCGCGGCGCGGCCCCCGCGGCGCCTCGGCCACTCAAGTTGGGAAGCTTCCATGTCGTTGGACCAAATCCATGTCGGGCTGTCGAACGCCTGCCTACTCTTTAGCCTCATCGTGGCGGGCTACGGCTTTCTGCGTTATTTCCGCAAACAGGGCGTGAACGGCAGCTTTTTGGGCGTGATTGTGGTGGGCGAGCTGTTGTACCTCGGCCAGGTGCTGGTGGGCGTGCTGCTGGCCTTTGGCGACGGCCCGCGCCCGGCCCGGCTGTGGGTGCACGTGCTCTATGGCATTGTCTTGGTCATCATGTACCCGGCGGCCTATGCTTTCACACGCGGGCGCGAAGGCAAAGAGGAAGCATTGACGTACGCGATCGTAGCCCTGTTTCTGGCTGGCATCGCGCTGCGAGCAGTTGGGACGGCGTCGTTGGTGGCGCCCGTGGGGCTGGGTAGCTAGACAGTTAGTAGTTTAAAAGTTGGAGGTACTCTTATGAATGCATTATCCCCTGTCCGCGGTTGGCGCAGTCTGGCCGTCATGGTGGTGACGCTGTCGCTGGCGGCTCTGGCCTGCGGCGCGCCCACGGTCGAGCCGACTGCCACGCCGCTGCCGCGCCCCACCCAACGGCCGGCGGCCACCAACACCTCGGCCGCGCCCGCGCCAACTGCCCGGCCGACGGCCAAGGCTACCACGGCCTCGAACGAGTTCGACCTGGTGCCGTATGATCATCCCAGCGGCGCTTTCAGCGTTGGCCTGCCAGACGGTTGGGAGCAGGAAGAGTCTGACAGCCGCGTGCTGGTCACCTCGCCCGACGCGGTGGTGGCGATCGACATCACGTTTTACAACGCCGGCAAGCCGCTCGACAAAGAGGCGCTGACGAATTTCATCAACTCGGTCGAGGCCAACTGGTTTGGCAGCTTTCCCAACTATGTGGCCGGCGACCTGGTCGACCAGTCTGACGGCAGCATTGGGGTGCTCAAGACCATGGAGTTGAACAGCGGCACGCCCCAGACGGTGCTGAGTTACTATTGGCAGGACGGCGACGTGATTTACGAGACCGACTTTTGGATTGACACGGTCGCCTATGACGAGTACGTGGACCAGATGGTGGCGGTGGCCAACTCGGTGACGACGGACGCCGACGCCGGGGCCGAGCAAGACGTGTACGCCATCATCTACACCTTCACCGACGTGCAGCGGCACTTTGAGTTCTCGGTGCCGTTCGGGTGGACCTTCGCGACCGACGACCCCAAGAACATGACCGTGGATACCTTCACCGGGCCGGACGGTGACACCTTCATCGAGAACATCACCTATAACGACGGCCAGACGGTGGACGACCTGACCGACTTTGCCGAGCAGGTGCTGACCGACTACTACGGCATTGACGACCTGGAAGTCACGAAGGTAGACGGCCCGACCGACGGCGTCACCTATCTCGACTGGAATTCGCCCAGCCGCGGCCTGGTGGGCGTCAGCCGCCTGTCGCGGCTAGAGGCCTCCCCGCAGGTGTACATCCTCACCTGGGTCGCGGCCACGGACGAGCAAAACATCTATCAGCCGGTCTGGGATTATTTGCTGAGCACCTACGCGATCCCCACCCCGGAATAGGAGTAAACCCCCGATGGCCTCGCGAACTGTGGTGGTGTTAGGCGGCGATCAGACCGGGCAAGAACTGCTGTTGGAGTGCCTGCGCGTGCTGGCACCGGAAGTGACGCGCGTGCCGACCGACTTTGTGCACTTCGACCTGTCGCTCGAGACGCGCCGCGCCACGCAGAACGCCACCGTGCGCGAGGCGGCCCGCGCCATGGCCGCCACTGGGCTGGGCCTGAAGGCGGCGACCGTCACGCCCGAGGGCAAGGGCGATGTGGGCTCGCCCAACGCCATTCTGCGCGAGGGCATTGACGGCAAGGTCATCCTGCGCACCGGGCGGCGCATTCCGGGCATTCAGCCGGTGGGCGGGGTGCACGCGCCGATTGCGGTGGTGCGCATGGCGGTGGACGACGCCTACGGGGCCAAGGAGTGGCGCGAGGAGAAGGATGGCGACGAGATCGCCTACCGCACCGCCAAAATCTCGCGCCGCACTTGCCGGGCCGTGGCCGAGTTTAGCTTTCAGCAGGCGCAGAAGATGGGCGCCAAGGTCTTTGGCGGGCCGAAGTACACCGTCAGCCCGATTTACGAGGGCATGTTTAAAGAAGAGCTCGACGCGGCCGCGGCGCGCTACCCGCAGGTGCGCTACGATCCGCAGTTGATCGACGCCACCATGGCGCTGCTGCTCAAGTCGATCGGCGAGGCCATGGTCATCCCGACCCTCAACCGCGACGGCGACCTGGTATCGGACCTGGTGCTGCAAATGTTCGGCACCATTGCCGGGTCAGAGTCGCTGGTGCTGGGCTTCGATGCGACTTCCTCGCACGTGAAGGTGGTGATGGCCGAGGCCCCGCACGGCACCGCGCCCAGCCTGCAGGGCAAAAACATCGCCAACCCCATGGCGATGATCCTGGCCTGCGCCGCGCTGCTGACCTACTTTGGCCAGCCGGAGGCCGACCGGGCGTCGCGCGCCATCTACGAGGCGGTGTTCGAGGCGTTGTTCGACAATGTGAAGACCGCCGACCTGGGCGACCACGCCACCACCACCGAGTTCACCAACGACGTCATCCGCCGCGTGCGCTCGAAGCTCGAAGTCTGGACCGCGCTGGCCTAGCTCGGTTCTTCCGCCCTTAAAAACGCAGCCCGCTCCGCAGGCCCGGCCCGCCTGCCGGCCGGGCTGCGTTTTTGTTTGCCGCCGCGCAACGTTGAGGGCCGGGGCGGGTTAAATTGGTGACAACGGCTGCCGCGCGGCGCAGCGGCGGCCTGCGAAGCCACCACCGGGGCCGTGAACAAAACGCCGGCCGCCGACGTCTTAGAATATCGGTATTCGCCGAATGAGGAGAAGCGCCATGTCACCCCTGCTTTCGCTGTATTCTGGCCGTGCCCTGCGCCCGTTGGGTTTTCTGGTTAGTGTCCTCGCCGCCGCCTCGTTGGCGTGCGGCAGTTTGGGCGGCCCGCCCGCCACCGTCTCGCCAACCGCCCTGGTGCCGCCGACCGTGGGGGCCACCGCCGCCCCGTCCGACACGCCCGCCGCCGTCGACGAAACCCCCCTTTCGCCCACTGCCGAGGCCCCGACCACCGCCGCCGCCACCGCCACGCCCGATGTGGCCGTCGTGCCGGAGGCCATTTACATCTCCGCTCCCGGCCCCGGCTCGCACCTGACCTCGCCGCTGCATGTGGAGGGCTTCGCGGGGCCGACCTTTGAGCAGCACCTTGTCATCCAAATCACCGATGCCAACGGCGGCGTGCTGGCTACCCAACCGACCATCATCCAGGCCGACGCCGGCAGCGCCGGGCCGTTCTCGGCGGACTTGGCCTTCAGCGTTCCCAGCGATCAGCCGGGGCGCCTCAGCGTCTACGACACCAGCGCGCGCGACGGCGGCCTGCTGCACCTGGCCAGCGTGGAGGTGCAACTGTTAACCAGCGGCGTGGCGGTGGTAGAGCCGGCCGCCGAGCATCCCGAAGTCCATATCATTCTCCAGCCCGCGCCGGCGGCTACGGTCAGTGGCGGCACCCTGCACCTCGAGGGCTTCTCCGATTACGTCTTTGAGGGCAACCTCAACGTCTGGCTGTGTGGCGAGGGCGGTGTCAGTACGGTCGCCGACGTGATCTGCGGCACGGACGACAACATCATTGCCAGCAGCTTTACGACCATGTCTGCGCCGGATATTGGACTGCCCGGCCCCTTCACGCTCGATCTGCCCTATAGCGTTAGCAGCTCGCAGTCGGCCCGCCTGGTGGTCTACAGCACCTCCGCTCGCGACGGCGGCATCCTTCACCTGGCGACGGTGCCGCTGACGCTCAACCCGTAAGGGCGCTTGCCTCTCGCGCCGGTCCGGCCCGCGTGGCTGGGCCGGCGTTTTTTAATGTAACCTTGACGGCCTGTCCGCGCACTGTCGGCCAATAACCATTGACTCAAAGTAGACTCGCGTTACAATGCTGAATAACGTCGAAGAGTCGCGGGTGTGCAGCGGCCCGGCGCTTATGGAGATGGTATGAAACTCGAAGATAAGATCAAACCCGCGCGCCGCGCGGCAGTGTGGGCCAACGTGCCCGATGAGAAATGGAACGACTGGCGCTGGCAGCTCTCCCACCGGCTGAACTCAGTGGATGAGCTGAACGAAGTCATCAAGCTCACCCCCAGCGAGACCAAGGCCCTGACCACCAACGGCCTGTTCCGGGTCGATATCACCCCCTACTTTGCCTCGCTGATGGACCCGGACGATTTGCACGACCCCATCCGCCAGCAAGTGATCCCGACCGACGCCGAGTTGGTGCCGTTTACCTCAATGATGGAAGACTCGCTGGCCGAGGACAAGCACTCACCCGTGCCCGGTCTGGTGCACCGCTACCCCGACCGCGTGCTGATGTTGGTGACCACCCAGTGCGCCTCTTACTGCCGCTACTGCACCCGCTCGCGCATCGTCGGCGACCCCTCGGCCCAGTTCTCGCGCAACGACTACGATGCGCAGATTGACTACCTGGCCCGCACGCCCCAGGTGCGCGACGTGCTGCTCTCCGGCGGCGACCCGCTGGTGCTGGCCCCCAAGCTGCTCGAAAACTTGATCTCGCGCCTGCGGGCCATCCCGCATATCGAAATCATCCGCATCGGCTCGCGCGTGCCGGTCTTTATGCCCCAGCGTGTGGACCAAGAATTCTGCGACATGCTGGCCCGCTACCACCCGGTGTGGATGAACATCCACATCAACCATCCGAACGAGATCACGGCCGAGCTGGCCGAGGCCACCGACCGCCTGAACCGGGCCGGCGTGCCCCTGGGCAACCAGTCGGTGCTGCTGGCCGGTGTCAACGACTCGGTTGCCATCCAGCGCGACCTGGTGCACAAGCTGGTGATGATGCGCGTGCGGCCCTACTACCTGTATCAGTGCGACCTGGTAGAAGGCGCCGGCCACTTCCGCACGACCGTCAACAAGGGCATCGAGATCATGGAAGGGCTGCGCGGCCACACCTCGGGCTACGCCGTGCCGACCTATGTGATCGACGCGCCGGGCGGCGGCGGCAAGATCCCGGTCATGCCCAACTACGTCGTCTCGGCCGCGCCTGGCAAGATCGTGCTGCGCAACTTTGAAGGCTTCCTCACCACCTACAGCGAGCCGACCGACTACGATCCCACGGCCGTGCTGCCGCTGGAGGCCCAGGTGGCCCGCCGGCCAGAGCCCGGCCAGAGCGGCGTGCTCGGCCTGCTGGAAGGCGAGCGTATGACCATCGAGCCGGAAGGCTTCTCGAGCACGCACCTGCGCGGCGACGGCCACCAGCACCGGCTGAACGCCGACCAGCACAAGTGGCAGCCGCTGGGCATCGGCGCGGCCGAGGGCCACGCCAGCGAGACGAACGTCGAGCCGGCCATCCCCGACGACGCGCCGCCGCCCGGCACCATTACGGTCATCAACGGCGAAGTGATGTCGTGACGTCTGCCGGCCAGCAGGACGAGGCTGAACCGCTGACACCGAGCGGGCCGGCTGCTAATGGCCGCTGGCCCGTGGCGGCGCGCCCGCTGCGCGTGGCGGTGCTGCACAACTCTAAAACCGAGGCGGCCCGCGCCGCGCTGCCGGCCGGTGCGCCGGCCGACGCCCTGGCCGAGCTCGACAGTAAGCGTGGCGTGAGCGATTACACCGCCGCGCTGCGGGCCTTGGGCCACACTGTGCTGGCGCTGGAGGGCGACATCCACCTGCCGGGCCGGTTGGCTGAGTTCCAACCCGACATCTGCTTCAACACCTGCGAGGGCGTGCGCGGCGACTCGCGCGAGGCCCAAGTGCCGGCCCTGCTCGAAATGCTGGGTCTGCCCTATACCGCCGCCAAGGTGCTCGGCCTGGCGGTGACGCTCGACAAGGCCATGACCAAGCGCGTGCTGGCCTACCACGGCCTGCCGACGCCGCACTTCCAAGAGTTTCGCCATCCGGCCGAGGCGCTCGACGCCGCGTTGCTGGCCCGCCTGGCGCGGGGCGGGGCGTTGTTCGTCAAGCCCAACCGCGAGGGCACCGGCAAGGGCATCTACAAAGATGCGCTCGTGCGCAGCGAGGCCGAGGTGCGCGCGCGCGTGGCCTACCTGCTGGGCGCGTACGGTCAGACCGTGCTGGTAGAAGAGTACGTGGCCGGGCGCGACGTGACCTGCGGGCTGGTGGGCAACCTGGGGCCGACCGGCGACACCGACGGCCTGCACCTCTTTCCCATCTCCGAGATCGATTACTCCAAGTACCCGGCCGGCACCGAGCAGTTCTACACGCACCGGCTCAAGATCGACCTGGCCGACGACTACGCCTACTGGTGCCCCGCGCCGCTGTCGCCCGCCTTGGCAGCCGAGGTGCGCCGGCTGACGGTCGAGACCTTCCGCGTGTGCGGCTGCCTCGACATCGCGCGGGTAGACTTCCGCCTCGACACCGAGAACAATTTGCAGCCGATGATTCTAGAGATCAACGCACTGCCCGGCCTGGCCTACAACAGCGACCTGACGCTGTGCGCCGAGGCCGACGGCTGGTCGCATTACGAACTGCTGCAAGGCTACTTCAACGCCGCCGCCGCCCGCTATGGGCTGCTTGCGCCAGTGGCAGTCGCCGCTTGACCCCGCGCTGCCCCTGACCGCCGGCCGCCCGGCCGCTCAACGCCAACCCGGAGATACCATGTCTGGTCTCAAAGTTGCCGTGCTCATCAATCTTAAGAAGAACGCCCCCCAATTACCCGGCATGGGCGCCGACCATTGGGATGATCTCGACTCGGAGTCGACTGCCCTGGCGCTAGTGAGCGCCATTCAAGCCGGCGGGCACACCTGCGTCTACCACGAGGGCAACGCCGACCTGTACGACAAGCTGCGCGCCGACCGGCCCGACCTGTGCTTCAACATCTGCGAGGGGCACTTTGGCGACGGGCGTGAGGCCCAGGTGCCGGCGCTGCTCGAGATGCTGCGCCTGCCTTACACCGGCTCGCGCGTGCTGGCGCTGGCCCTGGCGCTCGACAAGCCGCTGACTAAACGCGTGCTGATGTGGCACGGCCTGCCCACGCCCGCCTTCCAGACCTTCGAGCGCGCCGACGAGCCGCTCGACGACGACATGCTCTTCCCGCTATTCGTCAAACCGTCGCGCGAAGGCACCGGCATGGGCGTCAGCGCCAAGTCCATCGTGCGCACCGAGGCCGAATTGCGTGAGCGGCTGGACTACACCATCAACCGCTATCAGCAGACCGCGCTGGTCGAGCGCTTCATCGCCGGCCGCGAGGTCACCGTCGGGCTGGTCGGCAACGTCTCGGGCATCGCCGCCCGCCGCCTGCCGTCGCACTACTACACCGCTGGGCAGCCCGACTACGCCAACGAGCCCGGGCTGGCCGCGCTCAAGGCCGGCGGCATGACCTTCCTGCCGCCGCTGGAAGTGGACCTGACGCCCTACCTGGAGACCGAGGCCGTCTACTCTAACCGCCTGAAGACCGAGTTGGCCGACGCCGTGCCGCTGTTGTGCCCGGCCCCGCTGGAGGTCAACCAGGTGCGGGAGCTTAACTGGCTGACGGCCGCCGTCTTCCGTGTCATCGGCTGCAACGACGTCGCGCGGGTCGACTTCCGCCTGGACGAAAACGACAACTTTAAGCCGTATATCCTCGAGATTAATCCGCTGCCCGGCCTGGCCCCGGGCTTGAGTGACCTGGTGCTGGAAGCCGCCGCCCAGGGCATCACCCATACCGAGTTGATCAACCTGATCCTCGAGGCCGCCATCATCCGGCACGGGCTGAGCACGGGCCGCACCACCTCGGTGCCGCGCTAATGGCTGACGGCGGGTCGTCGCCCGTTGCGCCCGCGCGCCCAGCAGATCGCGCGCAGGTGGGGCAGGTGGCCGAGCGCACGGGCGTCTTTAGCGCCGAGGAAGTGCAGACCGCGCTGGAATTGTTCGACGGCTATGTGACCGACGCGCAGCGCAGCGGCTACAACTTCCTCGCGTACTACGACCCGGCCGACGGCAAGCTGCTGGGCTTCGCCTGCTGGGGGCCGACCTCGCTCTCGAAGGGCGCGGCCGACTTGTATTGGATTGCCACCGACCCGGCGGCACAGGGGCGCGGCGTGGCGGCGGCGCTCTTTCTCGCGGTGGAAGACGCGGTGCGCGCCGCCGGCCGCTGGCTGATCATGATCTGGACCAGCAGCAGTCCCGCCTACGAACCGGCGCGCCGCTTCTACTTGCGCCAAGGCTGCACGCTCGCTCTGCAGCTCACCGACTTCTATGATCGCGGCGATGACTTGTGCGCGTTTGTGCGTCGCTTGTGATCGCGCTGCGCCTCGGCTGCCCCGCTGTTCGCCCTCGCAGTCCTTTAAGATTAACGACTGGCCCACCTCCACCCAAGCTTAAAAGAGTCTTAATCACGATTCTTTTAAGCTTGATCTATTGACTGGCTAGTTACTTATGGTAGTATGCGCTATGTTGAGTCAGAGTACTACATCTAGGCTAGAGGAGGCTATCAGCACTCCATATAGGTTGGTCATGCACGAACGACCTGACGGAGGCATAACACAATGGGCACGATAACCAAACAACTGCAACCGACCGCCCCGGCGGTGATCCAGTCATCGAACTACCAGGCCGTGATCTTATACAGCACCTTTAGCGACTGGACCCCGGACGACACCATGGTCTCCGATGAGGCCGTCGCCCGGATGCGGCGTGGGCTGAACTCAGTTGGGATGGACGTGCTCCCAATTGCCGTGCGGACCAGTGATTTGAAAGGGGCCCTAAAGGGCCTCGATCCCCGCGATACCGTCATCTTCAACTGGTGCGAAGGCCTCGATGGCGACCCCAACGCCTACGACGCTGTTCCGCCGCTGCTCGAAGACCTGGGCTTTGCCTACACCGGGGCCGGCGCCTGGACCCTGCACGTGACCCAGCGCAAGGGCGTCACCAAGCAAATCCTGCTCGACAACAAGATCCCCACGCCGGTCTCCAAAATTTACGAGCGCTCAGTGCTCCAGGGCTGGCGTCGCTACCCGGCCATCGTTAAGCCGGCCAACGAGCATTGCTCGTTCGGCATCACGCGCGACTCGGTGGTCGACACGCCCCAGCAGCTCAAAGACCGGGTGCAGTTCATTCTCGACACCTGGAAGGGCCCGGCGCTGGTCGAGGACTTCATTGACGGCGTCGAATATAACGTCTCGATCTGGGGCAACGACAACCCGGAAGTGCTGCCGGTGGCCGCGATTGATTATTCGGTCTTCGCCGACTACCACGACCGGCTGGTGAGCTTCGACGCCAAGTGGAGCCCCGACTCAGACGCCTACCGCCTGACCGGGGTGCTGTGCCCCGCGCCGCTCGACCCGGTGCTGCGCCGCCGCATCGAGCGCGTGGCCATGAAGGCCTACCAGGTGCTGCGCCTGCGCGACTATGGCCGAGTCGACTTGCGGGTGCGCAACGGCGTGCCCTACGTGCTGGATGTGAACGCCAACCCCGATATCACGATGGAAGGCGGCTTTGCCCGCTCGGCGCGCGTGGCTGGGTACGATTATGGCCGCATGTCGGCCAAAATCCTCAACTACGCCGCCGAGCGCCGCCCCGGTCGCTAAGCGGCGCTGCTGTGTCTGCTCACGAACGGGCCGCCTGCCAAGGCGGCCCGTTTTGTTATTCGGGCGCGCAGCCTCCCCTCAGTCCCGCCCGCCGCCTCCTCCATAGCCCTGAGGCGGCCTCTCCCAAGGCGGTATAATCGCTCTAGACGCCCACGGAACTAACCACCGGCCGCCGGCGTCTTGAAGCATAGGCCCTGTGGGCATCATGCTTGTTGCCTATTTACCGCTAGAGGAGTGCGCCATGCGCCGCAACCGGAATTCGCCCGCCTGGGTCGCCCTAACCCTAGTCGTCCTGGCCTCCATGGCCTGCAACATCTTCAACCCGGCCCCCACGGCCACCCCCAGTTTTACGCCTACCCCGGCTGTTAGCCCCACGCCGCTGCCGCCCATTGCGCCGCGCGTGATTGACTACACCCCCGTGCGCGGTGACGAGCTGCCGACGGACGGCGGCATGACGGTCTATTTCGACGGCCCGATGGACAAGCCCTCGGTCGAAGCGGCCTTCAAGGTGCAGCCGGCGGTGGCGGGCGCGTTTGCGTGGCCCGACCCGGCCACGGTAGAGTTCCGCCCGGCCCAGCCGCTGCAGCGGGCCGCCCGCTACCTCGTTACGGTGGCCGACACGGCCCGCAGCACCGCCGGCCTGGCGCTGGTGGCCCCGCTTTCCTTTAATGCCGATACCGTCGGCTTCCTAGAAGTGACGCAAGTGCTCCCGGCCCCCGACACGGCCGCGGTCGAGGTCGGCGCGCTGGTGACGGTGATGTTCAACCGCCCGGTCGTGCCGCTCACCTCGCTGGAAAATCAGGCCGGGTTGCCCAACCCCCTCTCGCTCGAGCCGGCTGTCAGCGGCGTGGGCGAGTGGCTGAACACCAGCATCTACGTCTTCCGGCCTGACCAGCCGCTGGCCGGCGGCCAGACCTACACCGGCCGCGTGGCCGCCGGGCTGGGCGACACCACCGGAGGCATCCTGCCAGAGGACTACACCTGGCAGTTCACGATCCAGGCGCCCGAGGTGGTGGCTTCCAACCCATTCTTCAACCAGACCGATGTGCCCCTGACCCAGCCGATCAGCGTCACCTTCAACCAGCCGATGGATCAGGGCTCGGTGCAGCAGTTCTTCCACCTGCAAGCGCCGGATGGCTCGGCCCTGGGCGGCAGCTTCCGGTGGTCGGCCGACGGCAAGGAAGTCGGCTTCTACCCAGCCGGCACCCTGCCGCTCGAAAGCGACCTCCAAGTGACGATTGACGCCGGGGCGGCTTCGGCCGGCGGCGGCGCGAGCCTGGCCAACGCCTTCACGGTCTTCTTCAGCACGGTGCGCGCGCCGGCCATCCTCTCGACTGACCCGTTCGACGGCGACCAAAGCGCCAGCGCGCACAACGGCTTCCGCATCTACTTCAATTCGCCGATGGATGTGAACACGCTGGAGCCGAATATTAACATCGTGCCCAAGCCTACCCAGGTCTACACCTTCTGGAGCGACTACAACGCCAGCTTCTACCTGGGCTGGAACTTCGAGCCCTCGACCGACTACGTGGTGACGCTGGGCGACGGCATGCGCGACCCGTACGGCAACGGCATCCCGGGCGGGCAGACCATCAGCTTCCGCACCGCGCCGCTGCAGCCGCAGGCCTACTTCAACACGCGCGGGCTGGTCGGCACCTACAACGCCTACGCGCCGACCTCGCTCTACATCACCACCGTCAACGTCGACGCGGTGCAGCTTGATTTGTACCGCCTGTCACTCGAAAACTTTGCGGCCTTCACCGGCCCCAGCAGCTACACCATGTTCCAGAACTTCACCCCGGCCGACGCCGACCGGCTGCGGAGCTGGTCGGTAGACGTGCAGGCCGCGCTGAATGAGAGCATCCTCACCCGGCTGGGGCTGTCTGAGCCGGAGGGCGGGGCGCTGCCGCCGGGAGTCTACTACCTGATTATGAACGTGCCCGGCGTGCCAGAGCCGCAGCGCACGCTGCTGGTGGTGTCGGGCGCCAACCTGACCCTCAAGCTGTCGCTGCGCGAGGCGCTGGTCTGGGCCACCGATCTGAACAGCGGCCAGCCCCTCGCCGGGCTGCCCATCACCCTGTACGATCAGAACTTCCAACCGCTGGTCAGTGGCACCACCGACGCCAACGGCCTATACACCACCGACCTGGCCGAGCGCCCCGACCTGTGGACCCAGGTCTACGCCATCTCGCAGGGCGGCGCCGGCCTGAACAGCTTTGCCGTCGGGCTGTCCGACTGGTCCTCTGGCCTCGACCCGTGGGACTTCGGCCTGAACGGCCAGTATTATGCGCAGGACCTGACCGCCTACCTATACACTGACCGGCCGATCTACCGCCCAGGGCAAACAGTGTTCTTCAAAGGCGTGCTGCGGCGCGAGGACGACGCGCGCTTTAGCCTGCCCGACGGCGCCCCGGTGGAGGTCGTCATCACCAACGACCAGGGCGAGCGCGTCTACAGCGACACCTTATTACTCAACGACTTCGGCACGCTGTCGGGCCAGTTTCAGTTGGCCGACGCGGCCGGCCTGGGCTACTACAACCTGACCGTCTCGAAAGGCGACCGCTACTACGGCGGCGTGGCCTTCACCGTGGCTCAGTACCGCCGGCCAGAGTTCCAGGTGGCGGTCAGCACGCCCCTCAGCCAGGTGGTGCAAGGGCAGACCGTGGCCGTGACGCTCGACGCCAGCTTCTTCTTCGGCGGGCCGGTGTCGAACGCTGCCGTGCACTGGTCGGTGCTCTCGGCCGACTACGTCTTCCCCTACCAGGGCCAGGGCTACTGGGACTTCTATGACTTCGACTGGTCGTCCGGCTTACCGGCCCCGGTCTACGGCGCGTTTGGCCGTCTGATCTCTGAGAAGGACGGCCAGACCGATGCCCAGGGCCGCGCTACGCTCGTTGTGCCGGCCGACCTGAGCGACTCGTCGCTGTCGCAGCTCTACACCATCGAGGGCACCGTCACCGACATCAACGGCCAGCAAGTCTCCGGCCGGGTGGAGGTGGTGGTGCACCAGGGCCAGTTCTACATCGGCGTTCAGCCGACGCAGTACGTGGGCACCGCCGGCCAGCCGTTTGACATCAACCTGCTCACGGTGGATTGGAACAGCGATCCCGCGCCCAACCAGGCGCTGCACGTGGTGTATAACGACCATCAGTGGAACTCGGTGCAGGAAGTTGACCCCGAAACCGGCGCGACCATTTGGACCAGCGAGGTGGTGAACACCGAAGTGGGCCGGCAAGACCTGACGACCGGCGCGGATGGCAAGGCGGTGGGCACCTTCACCCCGCCCAAGGGCGGCGTCTACCAGGTCAAGGTCACCGGCACCGACGCGGGCGGCCACGTGGTCAACTCGGCCTCGATCGTCTGGGTCGCTTCCAAGGACTTTGTGCTTTGGCGGCAAGACAACAACGACCGCATCAATTTGGTGGCCGACCGCAAGAGCTACCGCCCCGGCGACACGGCCGAAATCCTGATCCCGTCGCCGTTCCAGGGCGAGGCCACAGCGCTGATCACCGTCGAGCGCGGCCGCATCCTGTTTCACGAGGTGCTGCGCTTGACCGGCAACAGCACCCTGTACCACCTGCCGATCACGGCCGACCACGCACCAGATGTGTTTGTCTCGGTGGTGCTGATGAAAGGCGTGGACGAGGCCAACCCGGCCCCGGCCTTCAAGATGGGCACGGTGAAGCTGGTCGTCAGCCCCGAGCAGCAAGAACTGCACGTGACGCTGACGCCCGACAAGGCCCAGGTTGGCCCGCGCGACACGGTGACTTACCAAATCCGGGCCACCAACTACGCCGGC
>JBBRZY010000006.1:0-19869 GCA_038252885.1 Anaerolineales bacterium
ACCGGGGTGCCGCTGGTGGTGCGCACGCCCGTGCCGGCCGGGACGGTGGTGACCGTGCCATCCAGGCTGGTGAAGATGACGGTGGTGACGGCGGCGGTGCTGGGCACCTCGCGCGTGCCCGTGGTGGCCGTTTGGCCGGAGGCTTCGACCTCCACCCGTGTTAAACGGGCGGGGATGGTCGCGCCGTTGACCTCGGCCGCTGACGGGTCGGCTGCCAGCGGCACTTGCAACGTTAGCGGGTGGCTGGCCGGGATGAGCGTGACGGTGGCGGCGGGCACCAGCGCCACGGCCAACGCTGCGAGGCCGCCCACGCCCACCACGAACACCAAGCCGCGCACAACCCAACTAACCCAAGTTGGGATGGTCATCGCCCAGCGGCGGCGGGCGGGGCGCAACTGGCGGCGGTCGAGGCGCGGGTGCAGCGGCTTGATGGGTTGGGCCGGCGAGTTGCGCCAGCTTGCCTGCTGGCTGGCCGCGACTGAATCAAAAACGGGCAACCCCAGCGCGCGCGCGTGGTCGCGCACGGCGGGGTCGCCCGTAATCAATGCTAAAGCAGCGCCCAGGTGGCCGGCGTGGCGCTGGAGCAGCACCAGATCGAGCTGGCGGCCGAGCACGCGGCCCTTCGGCGGCCAGACCAACAGCACGCGCGCCGTCTGGGCCCAACCGATTTTGTCGCGGGCCGAGATGAAGTCATCGTGCGGATCGAGGTGGAGGATCTGCTCTTTCACCTCAAACCACAGGCGATGCCCCGAGCGTGCCCTCCACGGCCGGCTTCACCTGGGCCAACGCCTCGGCCAGCCGCGTGGGGTCTTTGCCGCCGGCCTGGGCCAGGTTGGCCTTGCCACCACCGCCGCCGCCGACCACGCGCGCCACAGCCTTCACGATCTTGCCGGCGTCGAGGCCGCGCTTCACCAGATCATCGGTTACGGTGGCCACGAAGTGCGGGCGGTTCTCGAACACTGAGCCGAGCACCACCACGCCGGAAGGCAGCTTGGCGCGGAACCAGTCGGTCATCTCGCGCAGCGTGTCGCCGTCTACGCCTTTGATTGTGCCGGCCAATACCGGCACACCCATGACGTCTTCAACTTTTGCCAGCAGCGACTCGACATCGCGCTGCGCCAGTTCGCGCCGCAGCCGAGCGATCTCTTTTTGGTCGGACTGGTGCTCGTCGAGGAGCGTCAGCACGCGCCGGTCGAGCTCGGCCGGGGCGGCCTTGAGGTAGGTGGCGATGTTGTCGAGCACGCCCAGCCGCTTCTGGATCAACTCTAGCGCGGCGCGGCCGGTGACGGCCTCAATTCGGCGCACGCCCGCCGCCGCCGCTTCTTCGCTGACGATGACAAACGGGCCGATGTCGGCCGTCTCGACCACATGTGTGCCGCCGCACAGCTCGAAGCTGAACGCCTCGGGTTCGCCGACGCGCACGGTGCGCACGGTTGCGCCGTATTTCTCGCCGAACAAGGCCATCGCGCCGGCGTCAATCGCGGCCTGGCGCTCCATGTACTCGATGTGCAGGGGATAGTTCGCCAGCACGGCTTCATTGACGGAGCGCGAGACCTTGTCAAGCTGCTCTTGGGTTAACAGGCCCTGGTGGGTGAAGTCGAAGCGCAGTCGGTCGGGCGCGACGAGCGAGCCGGCCTGGTGCACGTGTTCGCCCAGCACATAGCGCAGTTCGGATTGCAGCAGGTGCGTGGCGGTGTGGTTGCGCATGATGTCCCAGCGGCGGTCGGCGTCAATGGCGGCCAGCGCCAGGTCGCCTTCCTTGGGGGTGCCCCGGCTGACTGTGCCGGTGTGGACCACGATGCCGGCGGCCGGGCGGCGCACGTCCTCGATCTGGATCTCCCAGATGGGCTCGTCGCTGTTGGGCTTGAAGGCGGCCACTGCGCCGGTGTCGGCCACCTGGCCGCCACTGGCGATGTAGAAGACTGAGCGGGGGAAGACCACCTCGACCTTGTCGCCGACGCGGGCGCTGGTGACGCGCACGCCATCCTTGAGGATCGCGACCAGCGGTTCTTCCAACTCCATGTCGTTGTAGGGGTCGTACTCGATGCCGTCAGGGCCGATGACGCCCTGATCTTGCAATTCTTGCAGCAGCAAGCGGTAGATGGCCACATCTTCGCCGCCGGCGGTGCCGAGCTCGGTGCGGGAGGCTTCGGCGTGCGCTTCACGGGCGCGGGCGAAAGCCGCCTCTTCCACGTGCAGGCCGCGCTCCTGGGCCACGTCGCGGGTGATCTCCAGCGGCAGGCCAAAGGTGGCGTACAGGTTGAAGGCTTCTTCGCCGGAGAGGGTGGTCTCGCCGTGCGCGGCCAGGTCGTCGAGCAGGCCGTTGAGGTTGGCGATGCCGACGTCTACGGTGCGCTGGAAGCGCTGCTCTTCCTGCGTGAGGGTGCGCAGGATGGCGTCTTTCTGCTTGACCAGTTCGGGATAGTCTGGGCCGTACTGCTCGATGACGGTCTCGGCGACGTGCGCCAGGAAAGGCTCGTTGAAGCCGAGTTTGGCCCCAAAGCGCGCGGCGCGGCGGATGATCATGCGGCAGACGTAGTTGCGGCCGGTGTTGCCGGGCGCAACGCCGTCGGCGATCAGGAAGGTCGCGCCGCGGCCGTGGTCGGCGATGACGCGGTAGGGCGTCAGGCTGGCCTCGCGCTCGGCCTCGGTGTGGCCGGTCAGCTCTTGGATCGTGTCCATGATGGGCGTGAACAGGTCGGTGCGGTAGTTCGAGTCCACGTTCTGGATCACTGAGACGATGCGCTCCAGGCCCATGCCGGTGTCGACGTGCTTCTTGGGCAGGGGGGTGAGCTCGGCGGCGGTGGGGCCGGTGCGGTTGTACTGGATGAAGACCAGGTTCCACAACTCAAGAAAGCGCGGGCAGTCGCCGTTGACGCGGCAGATGTGGCCGGGCACGTTTTGCTTGTCGCAGAAGGTCACACTGCGCTCAAAATGGATTTCGCTATCGGGGCCGCAGGGGCCGACCTCGGCCATCTCCCAGAAGTTCTCTTTGCGGCCGAAGAACAGCAAATGGCTGGGGTTGAAGCCGGGCTGCTGGCGCCAAGATTCGGCGGCTTCGTCGTCGCGCGGGATGACGCCCTTCTCATCTTCAAAGCACGTGGCCCACAGCTTATCTTTGGGCAGGCCCCAAACTTCGGTCAGCAACTGCCAGGCCCAGGTGATGGCCTCCGGTTTGTAGTAATCGCCGAACGACCAGTTGCCCAGCATTTCAAAGAAGGTGTGGTGGGTGTTGTCGCGGCCCACGTCTTCCAGGTCGTTGTGCTTGCCGGCCACGCGCATGCACTTCTGTGAGTCGGCCACGCGGGTGTACGGGCGGTTGTCTTTGCCCAGAAACACATCTTTAAACTGCACCATGCCGGAGTTAGTGAACAGCAGGGTGGGGTCATCGCCCGGCACGAGTGAGGCCGACGGCACGATGGTGTGGCGCTGTTCAGCAAAAAAGTCGAGAAACGAACGGCGAATTTCAGCGCCGGTCCGGGGTATTGGGTGGGACCGAGCGGCGGGCTTTTTGGACATGCGTGACTGGCTCCCAGCGGTAGAAATAGGTACGATGCGGAGGGAATTATACGCGAGAAATCGGCCAGTGGGGGACTTCGAGCGCAGGTTGCGGCTGGTATAATGCGCGTTCGCACGACGATTCTCGGAGGCTGGCATGGAGTTGGACGAACAGGTGGCCCTGTTGATGCAGGGGACCGAATATGGCGATGACAACATTAGGGCCAACATGGGCCGCGACCTGCGCGAGCGCCTGGCGCGGGCCGCCGCCGAGGGCCGCCCGCTGCGCGTCTATTGCGGCTACGATCCGACCTCCAGCGACCTGCATCTGGGCCACACCATCACCATGCGCAAGCTGCGCCAGTTTCAGGACCTGGGCCACGAGGTCACGTTCCTGATTGGGAGCTACACGGCGCTGGTGGGCGACCCGTCGGACAAGAACAAGGCCCGCCCGATGCTCACGCCGGAGCAGGTGGCCGAGAACGCCAAAAGCTACGCCGACCAGGCCTTCCGCATCCTCGACCGCGAGAAGACCAAGGTGCGCTACAACGGCGAATGGCTGTCGGCGCTATCGCTGCTCGACATCATCCGGCTGGGCCAGAACTTCACGATCCAGCAGTTCCTGGTACGCGAGAACTTCGCCAAGCGCCTAGAGGCCGGTGAGCCGATCTTTTTGCATGAGACGTTTTACGCGCTAATGCAGGGCTACGACGCGGTGGCGATGCAAACCGATGTGCAGGTGGGCGGCACCGACCAACTGTTCAACATCATCGTGGCCGGGCGCAAACTGCAAGAGGCGCTGGGGCAGAAGCCATTGGTGGGCATCATCACCGGCATCCTGCCCGGCACCGATGGCGTGCTGCGGATGTCGAAATCCACTGGCAATGTGATCCCGATCGACACGACCGCGGCCGATATGTACGGCAAGGCGATGAGCCTGCCCGACGGCGCGATGGTGAAGTACTTTGAGCTGTTGTCGCGCTACACGCCGGCGCAGATCGCGCAGATTGCGGCTGAACTGGCGGCCGGCACGCGCCACCCACGCGACGCCAAGATGGAGTTGGCTCGTGAGATCGTCGCCATCTTCTACGGGGAGGCGCACGTGGCCGAGGCCGAGGATAACTTCAAGCGCGTCTTTCAGCGCGGCGACCTGCCCGACGACATGCCGGAGATTGCTTACACGGGTGCGCCGCTGTTGGTGGACTTCTTGGCCGAGCACGCGCTGGCCGCCTCGAAGAGCGAGGCCCGCCGCCTGATGACGCAATCGGGCGTACGGCTGAACAGCCAACCGGTCACCGATGTGACCGCCCGGATCGAGTCGGCCGAGGTGGTCATTCAGGTGGGCAAGCGCAAGTTCGTCCGCGCCAAACGAGCGTAACGCGCCCGCCCGCTGTAAAAATATGCGGGTGGCGGCGAGTGGACCTGGTCCATTTGCTGCCACCCGCTTTTGATTCCGGCAATGCGCATAGCCAGTAGGGCGTCTTCAAACAATTTGCTGCGCGCGTGAGGCGGCGCGAGGCTATGCGCAGGGTGCGGACGCGCTATCAAGCCCAAGGATATCAATGGGAGATTTCTCGCGTGCTGCGCGTTGGGTTGGCTGGCTGTGAACCGCGCTCACCAGGACAAGGCGGGGAAAGGGGCCGAGGACGTAGTAGAGGCTACTTGTTCGCAATGGCTGCATCGAGCAGACCCAGGCCAATGGCACTGGCGCTCTCGACCGTGCCGCCTTCGAGCAGGACGACAACGGCGTAGCGCGAGTCGACCGGCGGACCGAAGCCCATGAACCAGGCCAGCGGCTTGCCTTGTGTGCCGGTCACGGCCGTGGCCGCGTAGCCGTTTTCTAGAAGCCCCTTAACCTGCTCGGCCGCGGCGGCTGAGAGTACCCGTGTGGCGTCGCCCATTGGGGGCTCTGGCTGCCACGCGCCGGCCGGGTCTTGCGTGGCCAGCACCAACTGCGGCACTGGCATTACGCCTTTGTTGGCAAGCGCGGCCACTGCCAGCGCCAGGTGCAGCGGGGTAATCGTTAGCGAGTCTTGGCCGATGGCGGCCACGGCGGCGTCGGCGGCGGCCACCTGGCCAGCGCCGGTGGCGGCCGTGGTGGGCAGGCTCAGGGCGTGCGGCGCAGTCAGATGGAAGGCCGCGAAGATGCGCTGCAGGGTCGACGCGCCCAAGGTAACGCCCAGCGCGCCGGTGGGGCCAGGGCAACCGAAGTGCAGGCTTTCGGGCAAGGTGATGGCGGCCAGCGGCGGCGACACGCGGCAGGCGAGGGTGGCGTCATCAATGGCGAGCGACAGTTGGGTGCGGGTGAAGACCGCGTCGAGGTCGAGGCGTCCGGACTGGGCCGCGCCCGCAGCCACCAACGGCCACAACGCGCCGCCCGGCTGGTAGAGCGCCAGGGTGGCGCGGTTGAGCAGCGGCGCGGCCGGGTCGGCCACCAGGTCTTCCCATTGGTCGGCGAGCACGTTGGCATTGAAGGTTGGGTGCGAGGCCAGCGCCAATATTTCGCCGGTCTGCGCGTCGAGGAGCACCACCGCGCCGGTCTGCGCGCCCAGCGCCTGGTCGGCGTGCTGCTGGAGCGCCAGGTCGAGCGTTAGCCGCACGCCGCGTCCGGCCGGGGGCGTGCCGAGCACCGTGGTTCGCCAGAAGAGGTCGGTGGCGTCAAGGCCAGCGTCACCGTGCAGCACGGCGTCGAGCGCGGCCTCGAGGCCGGCGCTGCCGTAGACGGGCGAGACGTAGCCCAGCACCGGCGCGAGGGCCGGGTAGGGATAGTTGCGCGCCAAGGCGCCGGGAACGCCGGTGGTCTCGGCCAGCAGTTGATCGTGGCGATCGTACACGGCGCCGCGCGGCGTGCGCAGCTCGGACAGCACCCGGCGCGGATTGTCGGCCCGCGCCAGCAGGACATCGCGCTGCACGAAGGCCCAGTAGCCGGCCGCCAGCGCTATCGCCAGGAAGGCGGCCGCCAAGGCTAACGACAGACGCCGCAGTTGCAGGTTCATGCCGCCGATCCGCCGCTGGCCTCGTCACGCGGGCGCTGCCCGCGGCCAGCGGGGCAACTGAGCCGCAGCAACAGCCCGACCAAGCAGAAGGCTGACACCAGCGACGAACCGCCGTAGCTGAGGAAGGGGAGCGTTAGCCCGGTGAGCGGCGTCAGTTTGATTACGCCGCCCATGATGAGGAAGGCCTGCAAGGCCAGCAGCGTCGCCAGTCCGCCGGCCAACAGTTGTCCAAACAAGTTGGGCGCTTCGAGGGCGATGCGCAACCCGCGAAAGACCACCACCGCCAGCAGTCCGACGACCGCCAGGAGTCCGAGCAGCCCCCACTCCTCGGCCAGCGCCGCGAAGATGAAGTCGGAATGCGCCACGGGGATGAGACTGGCCGCGCCCAGCCCCGGCCCGCGCCCGACCAACCCGCCGGCTGCCAGCGCGATCAGCGACTGCACGATTTGGTACGAGCGCCCGCTGGGGTCGGCCCACGGGTTCCACCAAGCTTCGACCCGAAGCCGGACCACATCGAACAGGGCGTAGCCGAGGAGGGCTGCCAGCAGCAGCAACGCGCCGCCCGCGATGACGTACGACACTTGCCCCGACGCCAGGTAGAGCATGACGATGAAGACGCCGAAAAACAAAGTGCTCATGCCCAGGTCGCGCTGGGAGACCAGGATCAGTGCGCTAAAGCCCCACATCAGCACCATGGGCATAAAGTACACCGCGGCGCGCGGGCTGGGCGAGCCATTGGACCAAGTGCTGGGGATGACGGTTGCGAACAACTGCTCGCGACGGTCGGAGAGGTAGGAGGCCAAAAAGACTACTAGCAGAATTTTGAGAATTTCGGCCGGCTGCAAGTACAGCCCGCAGCAGCCCAGCCAGAGCCGGTCGCCCTGGCCGGAGGGGTTGACGCCCAGAAAGAGTGTCAGCGCGGTTAGGACTAGGCCGGCCGCGAGCCAAGTGTAGCGAAAGCGCCGCAGCCAGCGCAGGTCGCCGGGCAGCAGGACCAGGACCAGCATGGCGATGGTGGCCACGCCCAGCCAGGCTGTCTGCCGCAGGCCAAAGGGCGGGGTCAGCCGCCAAATTAGCACCAGGCCGAAGCCAGAGAGCAGGTAGACGACGGGCAGCAGATAGGGGTCGTGCTCAGGTAGATGGCGGCGAACGAGCCAAGTGGCGCCCAGCGCACACGCGAGCCAGGTGCCGAGGATGATGAACGGGTCGGCAGAGGCGGGTGGCAGCCAGGCGCCTGCCCGCGCCGAGGGGATGAGGACCAGCGCCGCCACGGCGGCGACCATGAACAGGCCGGCCAGCAGCAGCAGGTTGGTCTCGCGCCGGCGGACTGCGCTAAGCGACATACTTTTGAATCAGGAGCTTCAGCTTGTCCTTGGTGGCGGCCGGCATGCGGGCGGGGTCGGTCATGAGCGCCGCCGACAGGGCAGTGGGGCAGGGGCAGGTGGTGCGGTCGGCCGGCTTGCCCAGCAGGTTCACCAGCGCCTGTTGCGCCAGGGTGGTGTTTTGATTGATGATGCGGATGACCATCTCGACTGTGACGGCCTCTTCCGAGACATGCCAGACGTCGTAGTCGGTGACGTGCGCCATGCAGGCGTAGCACATTTCGGCCTCGCGCGCGAGGAAGACCTCCGGCGAGGTGGTCATACCCACCAGGCTCATGCCCCACTGCCGGAAGGTGTTGCTCTCGGCCTTGGTCGAGAAGCGCGGCCCCTCAATGGTGATGAACGCGCCGCCTTGATGCACGGCCGCGCCGGTGACTTCCACGGCCGCGAACAACTGCTGTGACAGGGTGGGGCAGAACGGCTCGGCCACGCCGACGTGGGCCACCAGCCCGTCGCCGAAGAAGGTGCGCGGGCGGTCGCGGGTGTTGTCGTACACCTGGTCGGGGATGACGATGTGGCCGGGGGCGTAGTCTTCGCGCAGGCTGCCGCAGGCGCTGACGGCGATGACGCGCTCGACGCCCAGCATCTTGAGCGCGAAGATGTTGGCACGGTAGTTGACTTCAGAGGGCGAGAGGCGGTGGCCCCGGCCATGGCGCGCCAGGAAGGCCACGCGCTGCCCGGCCAACGTGCCGACGACCACCGGGTCGCTGGGCTTGCCCCAGGGGGTGGTCAGGTCGTGCTCTTCAATCGCGCTCAGCCCGGCGATGTTGTATAGCCCGGAGCCGCCGATGATGCCAAGAGTGGGCGTGTCAGTCATGCGCTGTGCCTCCCCAAAAATAGTCGTCAGGCCGCCATTGTACCGCAAAGGTTAAGGTAGAATGGACCTCGCCCCGCTGCTCGGGGGCGCCGCACCCGGCTTAAGGCCCCCCCGCTGACCATCCCGTCAGGAGGCTGCGATGAACATCCGCGAAATCCAAGAACACGATATCGAAGCGGTCATTGAGTTGTTCCGTAAGAACTACGGCGACGACTACGCCATCCCTGAGTTCTATGACCCGCAGTGGGTCAAGCGGGGCATCTACTCTGACCACATCATTTGGCTGGTGGTGGAAGAAGCCGGTAAGATCCTCGGTTCGGGCGCGTGCATCCTCAACTATGGCGATTACAATGACCAGATCGGCGAGATCGGCCGGTTGGTGGTGGACCCCGACGCGGGCGGCAAAGGGCTGGGCCGCGCCATCCTCTCGGCGTTGGTAGACGCCTCGGACGAGCGCGTGGAGTTCGCGTTTGCTGAGGCCCGCACGGTGCACCCCAAGACGCAGCGGATTGACGACCGCATTGGCCTGATGGCGCTGGGCTTCTTGCCAATGTACTACCTGATGAGTTGGCGTGAGAGCCTGGTACTCAGCGGCCAATTGTTTGGCAACGGCCGCCTGCTGCGGCACCCTGGCACGGCCGAGGTGATCGAGTCGGTGCAGCCGCTGGCCGCGCTGTCGCTTAAGAACCTGGAGCTAGACGAGGCTGTGACGGTGCGCGAAAACGCCCGCGCCTATCCGTTCGACGGGGCGCTGTCAGTCGCGCCGCTGACGGGCTCGTCGCTGG
The DNA here is from genome assembly GCA_038252885.1 of Anaerolineales bacterium. Lineage (GTDB taxonomy): Bacteria > Chloroflexota > Anaerolineae > Anaerolineales > UBA6663 > JADZEK01. The sequence continues at coordinate 9,479 of JBBRZY010000006.1, forward strand.
TGCGGTTACTGCGCATCGAGCAGGGCCGCGTCTACCAGCCGGAGGTGTTCGGCTCGATGCAGATTGACCAGGGCCTGTCGGCCTTGCGCTCGAAGAAGGCCGAGTATCTGGTGGCCTCCGATGGCGAGCGCACGTTGGGCGCGGTGGGCTATGTGGGCGACGCGCACAACCACAGCGTGCGTATTACCGAGTTGATTGCGGCGGACGAGGCCGTGAAGGGCAGCCTGCTGCGGCAGGCAGTGGAGGCGGCCGAGGAGCGCTTCGAGGCTGAGATCATCAAGTGCGATGTGGCCGCCACAAGCCCGCGCGCCCAGCAGACGCTATTCGAGATGGGCTTCCTCCCGGCGGCCTACGTGCCGGGGATGGTCTTTCACGGCACCTCGCGCTGGGATATTGTGCGCATGATCAAGCTCAACGTGCCGTGGGACCTGGGGCAGATTGAGCTGACCGAGCCGTCGCAGAAGTACGCCGACCTGGTCACACCTGCCTTCCAGCGCGCCGACGCGGTGCGCGACCGGCGGCGGCTGGCGGTGCAGTCGCCGGTGCTGGCCGGCCTGACGCGGCTAGAGGCGGAGTTCTTGGAACATGTATGCGCCGAGAGCGCGCCGTCTGCGGGCGCAGTGCTGGCCGCCGACAGCCTGCACATTGTGCTGGGCGGCGATGTGCGGCATGGCAGCCGCGCGCTGGGCCAGGGCGACTTCGCTGGGGCGGGCGGTTTGCTGGGCCAAGGCGCGCACGAGCCGGTCATCGCTGGGCCAGAGGCACGCGTGCTGACGCTGGCTCCGGCCGGGCTGGCGCAGCTAAGCCAGGCACACCCCCGGCTGGCGGTGAAGCTGTATCAAAACTTGGTGAACAACCGGACCTATTGAGAGCGACCATGACAGAAACGCCCACAAAGCCGACCTCACCCAAACTCGATCGCTCGTCCGACATCCTGCATTACGATGTGCGGGCGCTCGACGCCATTGTGGCGCCCAAGAGCGTGGCCGTCATCGGCGCCACCGAGAAGGTTGGCAGCGTTGGCCGCACGATCGTGTGGAACCTGCTGAGCAGTCCGTTCGGCGGCACGATTTACCCGGTCAACCCCAACCGCGCCAACATCCTGGGCATCAAAGCCTACCCGTCGGTCAACGAGGTCCCCGACAAGGTTGACCTGGCCGTCATCGTCACGCCCGCGCCCACGGTGCCAGGCATCATCAAGCAGTGCGTCGAGGCCGGCGTGCCGGGGGCCATCATCATCTCGGCCGGCTTCAAAGAGACCGGCCCGGCCGGGGTGGCGCTGGAACAGCAGATCATGGCCGAGGCGCGCCAGGGGCACATGCGCATCATCGGCCCGAACTGCCTGGGCGTGATGAACCCGTTTAGTGGCCTTAATGCTACGTTCGCCAGCAAGGTGGCGCGGCAGGGCAGCGTGGGCTTCATCAGCCAGAGTGGCGCGCTGTGCACCGCTGTACTCGATTGGAGCCTGCGCGAGTTGGTCGGCTTCAGCTTCTTCGCCTCCATCGGCTCGATGCTCGACGTAGGCTGGGGCGATCTGATCTACTACCTGGGCGACGACCCGCACACCGAGAGCATCGTCATCTATATGGAGACGATTGGCGATGCGCGGGCCTTCCTCTCAGCCGCGCGCGAAGTGGCCCTCACCAAGCCGATCATCGTCATCAAGCCGGGGCGCACCGCGGGGGCGGCCCGCGCCGCCGCCTCGCACACCGGCTCGCTGACTGGCAGCGACGAGGTGCTTGAAACGGCTTTCCGCCGCAGCGGCGTGCTGCGCGTGAACAGCATCAACGAGCTGTTTTACATGTCTGAGATTTTGGCCAAGCAGCCGCGCCCCAAAGGCCCGCGCCTGACCATCGTGACCAACGCCGGTGGCCCGGGCGTGCTGGCGGTGGACGCGCTGCTGACGAGCGGCGGCGAGCTAGCCGAAATATCGCCAAGCACGATGGAGCAGCTCAATAGCTTTCTGCCGCCAGCGTGGAGCCACAATAATCCGATCGACGTGCTGGGCGACGCCGACCCCGGCCGCTACGCCAAGGCGCTGGAGATCGCGGCCAAAGACCCGAACAGCGACGGTCTGCTGGTGATCCTCACGCCCCAGGCCATGACCGACCCGACCGAGACGGCCGAGCAGCTTAAGCCTTTTGCGCAAAGCACTGGCAAGCCGGTCATGGCAAGCTGGATGGGCGGCGGCGACGTGGAGGCGGGCGAGATGATCCTGAACCGTGCCAAGATCCCCACCTTCAGCTACCCCGACCTGGCCGCCAGCATGTTCACCTACATGTGGCGCTATACCTACAACCTGCGCGGCCTGTACGAGACGCCCATGCTGCCGGTGGGCCCGGCCGCCGCCGATGCCGGCCGGCAAAAGGCCGCCGAGATCGTGGCCGGTGTGCGGGCCAGCGGCCGGACGATTATGACCGAGGTCGAGTCGAAGGCGCTGTTGGCGGCCTATGGCATTCCGACCGTGACGACGCTTGTCGCCCCAACCGAAGACGATGCCGTACGGCTGGCCGATGAGATGGGCTACCCGGTGGTGGTCAAAATTCACTCTGAGACGATCACGCACAAGACCGACGTGGGCGGCGTGCAACTGAACCTGCGCGACGCGGCGGCGGTGCGGCGGGCTTACCAGGGCATTGGCGCGGCCGTGAGCGAAAAGGTAGGGGCCGAGCACTTTCAGGGCGTGACAGTGCAGCCGATGGTCAAGCTGGACGGCTACGAGGTCATCATCGGCAGCAGCATTGACCCGCAGTTCGGGCCGGTGATCTTATTCGGAACCGGCGGGCAGTTGGTAGAGGTCTTTAAGGACCGCTCCCTCGGCCTGCCACCGCTGACCACCACGCTGGCGCGCCGCATGATGCAGCGCACCCTGATTTACACGGCGCTGCAGGGCGTGCGCGGCCGGCCGCCAGTGGATATGGACCAACTGGAACAACTGCTGGTGAAGTTTAGCTGGCTGGTGACAGAGCAGCGCTGGATTAAAGAGCTCGACATTAACCCGCTCATCATCTCGTATGACCCGGCCAATGGCGGCCCGCCGATGGTGGCGCTCGATGCGCGGGTGGTAGTATTTGGCGCGGAGGTGGCCGAGGCCGACCTGCCACGCCTGGCAATTGTGCCGTACCCGTCGCAGTACATCAGCGCGTTCACCGCCCGCACCGGCGAAGCGCTGGCGCTGCGGCCGATCCGGCCCGAAGACGAGCCGCTGATGGTCAAGTTTCATGGGCGGCTGTCGGAGCGCAGCGTCTACCTGCGCTACCTGCACCCGCTGCAACTAACGCAGCGCGTGGCACACGATCGCCTCAGCCGCATCTGTTTCATTGACTACGCGCGCGAGATGGCGCTGGTAGCCGAACGCCCGGTGCCGGCCGCCGACGGCGCGGACGAGACGCGCGAGATTTTGGGTGTCGGCCGGCTAAGCAAGACCGACGGCGGCAACGCTGAAGCCGAGTTTGCCATCTTGGTGGCCGACCACTTTCAGGGGCAGGGGCTGGGCACCGAACTGCTGCGGCGGCTGGTGGCGATTGGGCGCGAAGAAGGGTTGGCGCGCATCGTCGGCTACATCTCGACCGAGAACGACGCCATGCAAGGCATTGCCCGCAAGCTGGGCTTCACGGTCCGCCGGGTCAAGGACGAAGAGTTGATGGTGGCACAATTGAATTTGGTGGAGAGCTAACACATGCGCATCTTGATCCTGGGCGGCACAGTCTTTCTGGGGCGGCACCTGACCGAGGCGGCAGTGGCCGCCGGCCACACGGTGACGCTCTTCAATCGCGGGCAGCGCAACCCCGGATTGTTCCCGCTGGTGGAGAAGCTGCGCGGCAACCGCGACGGCGACCTGGAAGCGCTGCGCGGCCACAAGTGGGATGCGGTGATTGACACTAGCGGCTACGTGCCGCGCATCGTGCGGGCCTCGGCGGAGCTCTTGGCGAATGCCATCAGCCATTACACCTTCATCTCTACGCTGTCGGTCTACGCGGATACCAGCCGGCCCGGCCTGGACGAGCGCTCGCCGGTGGGCACGATGCCGAACGGCCTGCAGAACAGCGAGGAGATCACCAACGAGAGCTATGGCCCGCTCAAGGTGCTGGCCGAGCGCGCCGCCGAGCAGTGCTTACCGGGCAGCACGCTTGTCATCCGGCCGGGGCTGCTTGTCGGCCCGCACGATCCGAGCAACCGCTTCACCTATTGGCCCACGCGGGTGGCGCGCGGCGGCGAGGTGCTGGCCCCCGACCAGCCGCCCAATCCGGTGCAGTTCATTGACGTGCGCGACCTGGCCGAGTGGATCATCCGACTGGTGGAAGCCAAGACTATCGGCACGCTCAACGCCACCGGCCCGGCTGACACGCTGACGATGGGCGAGATGCTGGCGGCGTGCCAAATCGTTGCTGGGAGCGACGCCACCTTCACCTGGGTGCCGGAGGCGTTTTTGCTGGAGCACAACGTGGCGCCGTTCACCGAGTTGCCGTTGTGGCTGCCGAGCACCGACGCGGGCTTCAACCGATTCGACATTCAACGCGCCCTGGCGGCCGGCCTGACCTTCCGCCCACTGGCCGACACCATCCGCGACACGCTGGCGTGGGACAGCGCCCGCCCCGACGAAGTGGAGCGCCGCCACGGCCTGAAGCCCGCGCGGGAGGCCGAACTGCTGGCGGCCTGGCACGAGCGCGCCGCCGAGAGCAAAATTAGCTGAAAAACAGGCCAGTATTGGATAGAATATTCTCAGCCCGAGCGCTATTTGCACGGGCCGCCTCACACCTGGCCGAGCCGCCCACCGGCGACCGGCTCTAGAACTGACACCGATGGATTTCCTCGAAGGCACGGTCGAGCGCATTACTTATCACAACGCCGAGAACGGTTACTCGGTTATCCGCCTCAAGCCGCCGCGCAGCCTCGACGTGGTGACGCTAATCGGCAACCTGCCCGAGCTCTCGCCGGGTGAATTCTTGAAGCTGCAAGGGCAGTGGGTGTCGAATGCTGACTATGGCCGGCAGTTTAAGGTTGAGCACTGTGAGCAAACGCTGCCCGCCACGGTGGAGGGCATTCGGCGATATTTAGGCTCCGGCCTGATTAAGGGCGTGGGCCCTAAGACGGCCGACCGCATCGTGGAGACGTTCGGCAAAGACACGTTAGACGTGATTGATGCTGAGCCGCATCGCCTGCGGGAGGTGCCCGACATCGGCCCCAAGCGCTACCAGATGATTCGCGAGGCCTGGGAGACGCAGAAGCACATCAAAGAAGTGATGGTGTTTTTGCAGGGGCATGGCATCACGACGGGGCTGGCAGTCAAAATCTACAAGCAATACGGTGACGAGTCACTCAACGTCGTGCGCACTGACCCGTATCAGCTGGCGCGCGACATCTGGGGCATCGGCTTTCGCACCGCCGACAAGATTGCGCGCGCACTGGGGCTGCCGCCGGACGCGCCCACGCGTTTGGAGGCGGGGCTGGCCCATGCCTTGAGCGAGGCGGCCGATGACGGCCATGTTTACCTGCCGCTGCCGGAACTTTTGCGTCAGGCGGCCGAGCTACTGGAGCTGCCCGCCGAGACGCTGCCACCCGCGCTCGACCGCTTACGCGACGCACGCCTGATTCAGCTTGAGGTGCTGGCGCCGGGCGGCGAGCCGGCCGTCTACTTGATGCCGTTTTACCAGGCTGAGGTCAAAGTTACCGAGCGGCTGCTGGCGCTGCTGAACGCGCCGGTCTCGCGCCTGCCAGACTTCGCCAAGGTAGATTGGGCCAAGACCTTTGACGGCCTGCAGCTTGGCGGCGCGGCGGTGACACTCTCGGCCGAGCAGCGGCTGGGGGTGCAGATGGCGCTGACCCACAAGGTGTGCGTCCTCACCGGCGGCCCCGGCACTGGCAAGACCACCACGCTGCGGACGCTGATGCATCTGCTGGAGCGCAAGCAGCACCCCGTGGCGCTGGCCTCGCCCACCGGCCGGGCCGCCAAGCGCCTGGCCGAAGCCACCGGCCGCCCGGCCCAGACCATTCACCGGCTGCTGGGTTTCTCGCCGCAGGGCGGGTTCGAGCACAACGAGCAGCAGCGCCTGCCGGCCCACATGGTGGTGATTGATGAAGCCTCGATGCTCGACCTGGTGTTGACCAACAACTTGCTTAAGGCCATCGACCCGGCCGCGCACCTGCTGTTCGTCGGCGATGTAGACCAACTGCCGTCGGTCGGCGCGGGCAACGTGCTCAACGACTTGGTGCAATCGGGCCGGCTGCCCGTCATTCGCCTGCAAACTATCTTTCGGCAGGCGGCGGGCAGCCACATCATCACCAACGCTCACCGCATCAACCACGGTGAGGCGCCGGTGTTCGAGGCCGACGCGACCGACTTCTTCCTGTTCGCGGAGGAAGACCCGGAGGCCGCCGCCGTGCGCCTGGTAGACGTGGTGCAGAACCGCATCCCGCGCCGCTTTGGACTTGATCCGCTGACGGATATTCAGGTGCTGGCCCCCATGCATCGGGGCGAGGTCGGCGTGGCCAAACTGAATGAGCGATTGCAGGCGGCGCTCAACCCGCCCGCGCCGGCCAAGGGCGAGCGCGCCATGGGCGGCCGCATCTACCGGGTGGGCGACCGGGTGATGCAAATTCGCAACAACTATCAGAAAGAAGCCTTCAATGGCGACATCGGGCGCGTGGCCGATATTGACACGGTGAACCAGACGCTGACGGCGGTGTTCGACGGCAAGCCGGTGCTGTATGAGTGGAGCGAGATGGACGAACTGGTGCACGCCTTCGCAGTGAGCATTCACAAAAGCCAAGGCTCAGAGTTTCGGGCGGTGGTGGTGCCACTGCTGACGCAGCACTACATGATGCTGCAGCGTAACCTGCTGTACACTGCCGTCACTCGCGCTAAGACGCTGTGTGTGCTGGTGGGGACGCGCAAGGCGATCAATATTGCAGTGCGCAACGCCAAGGTGGCTGAGCGTTTTACAGGCCTGGCGACGCGCCTGGCGGCGGCCTTTCCGGCCGCCAAGCCGGCGGCGCGCCCGGTAGGAGTGACCTTATGAGCAACGTGGAACGACCCGATTTGACCAGCGCCGACCCGGCCGTGCGCGCCTATGTGGAGCGCCTGGAAGCCGAGGTGGCGCGCTTGCGCATGGCCGAACCGCTCGCCGAAGAGATTGAGAACGCTGAACCGCTGGAGCCGCAGGAGCCGCCGACGACGCTGCAAGTGGTGACGGTGAGCGCGGGCGGCGTGGCCAAACGCACGCCGCGCCACCTGTATGACCGGCAGCGGCGCGGCGGCATGGGCATCTTCGACCTAGAGCTGCCGGCCGACGACGCGCCTGCCTTTGTGGCGGTGCTCGACATCGCCCACGACCTGGTGGTGTTTACCAACGAGGCGCGCGCCTTTAACGTGCCAGTAGATCGCCTGGCTGAGACGCCGGTGCGCGGGCGCGGCCAGCCGCTGCTGCCGAATGTGCAGATGCGCGCGGAGGAGCACATCGCGGCAGTGCTGCCGGCGGGGCGGGGCAGCACTGTGGCCTTGCTGAGCGAACGCGGCTATGTGCGCACGCTGCCGGGGCACGTCATTGGCCAGTCGATGACGCCCGGCACGACGCTTTTTCGTCACGCCGAGTATGGCGCGCTGACCGCGGCCTGCTGGACCTCTGGCTCGGGTGACCTGTTTGTGGCGTCGCAGCGGGGCATGGCGATCCGCTTTCCTGAGCGCGGACTGCCTCTGCCGGGTGGGCTGGGCCTGCGGCTGGAGGCGGGCGACCGGGCCGTGGCGATTGAGGCGGTGCAGCCGCCCGATGGCGAGGCGCTGTTCCTGCTGGGCTCCGACGGACGCGGCACGATCCGGCTAATGGCGGGCTTTGCGGCCAATAAGGCACCGGGCGGGGGCGGCAAGACCGCGCTCAAGACAGATGAATTGGTGGGCGTGGTGGCGGTGGAGCAGGGCGATGATCTGTTCATCCTCTCGCGCCTGAGCAAGATGATCCGCTTCCGCGCTAGTGAGGTGCCGGGCAAGGAAGGCGTGGTGCAGGGCGTCAATTGCATGGCCCTGCGCGCCGACTCCTGTGTGGCCATCGTCGCCATGCCGGCTCAGATTGTGGCGCTGGAGGGGTAGGCTTCTCGTTCGGCCGAACAAGAAAAGCCGGCCAGTCATATCGTGACCGGCCGGCTTTTGTGTGTGTCATTGAGAGCGTGACGGGCTAGGGCAGCACCGGCGGCGTGCCGGTGCGGTAGTAGGTTCCTCGGCCAGTGCCCCACAGCACGCGGGCCTGGCTCGTCCCCGGCAGGTCGTAGGCTACCAGTCCAGAGTTGGCTGTTTGCAGCACAAGTTCCAAATCGGCGTCGGCGTCGATGTTGGCCAGCGTCGGCGCGGCCAGTGCTCCATTCCACGACGCGCCCAACGCGGCGGGCAGGTTCAAGACAAACTGCAGTTGGCCGGTTGAACTGACCACATAAATGCGGCCGGGCGCGTTGCTGCCGGTCTGCGACCAGGAGCTAAAAATTACCTCGGCCTGGCCGTCGTGGTCCAGGTCGGCCACCACCGGCTCAGACGGCAGGCGGTAGTAGCCCTCGTCGGGATTGTAGACCTCGAACGGCCAGTCGCCGTGCTCGGTGCCGTCGAGCCAGTAGGCGTGCACCCGCCCGTCGTAGGAAGGGTAGAGAATTTCTAGTTCGCCGTCGCCGTCCAGGTCGGCTGTGACCGGGTTAGGCTGGGCATTCTCGATCACATCGTAGTCCTCGTTCAGCGGCGCGGCGGCCCCGTCCGGCACGGGGATCGAGGTCCAGTCATAGCCGCTGGCCACCCAGCGTGTGCGGTCGCGGTTGAAGATGAACAGACCCTGATATAGCCCCGGCGGGTGACCCACGTCACAGTTGTAGACGTTGCCGACCACCACGATCTCGATTTCACCGTTGCCGTCCAGGTCGGCCAACGTCGGCGCAGTGCTGGCGAAGTTGGGCCGGTGCTCCACGCCGCAGTTGGCGTAGCCAATCAGGTCCACGTAATTGTCCACGTGCACGCCCACGCGGCTCCACAATTTGGGCTGGCCGCTTTGCAGGCCGTAGATCGCGCTGGCCTTCATCTGTGTGCCGTCGTCTTCGTAGGCGGTGATGTAGTGAACGTCAGACGGGCCGATGATCTCGCCGCGCCCGTCGTGGTCCAGGTCGGCCACGCCGATATTCTGGTTGTAGGCGCCGGCCGCATAGCCGTTCGTGTCGCTGTTCGGGCTGTGCTGCGGCCAGAAGCCGGCGCGCACGGTGCCGTTATTTTCGTAGACGTACCATTGGTTGCTGGAGCGTGTGGCCGCCACCAGAATCTCCAGATTGCCGTCGTTTTCCAAATCGGCCACGGCTAGCGAGCGCAACTCGCTGCCGGCCGCCGGCTGGCGTGTGAGTGTGACGTGCCCGATGCCATCGATCACGTCGAAATACCCGTCGCCGTGGGCCGCCACAATCTCGAGGCCGCCACTGCCATCCAGGTTGGCGATGACGAGATCGGGCCATACGCGATCGCCGCCGGACTCGACGCGCCACTCTAGCGCGCCGGTGGCGCCGGAGAGGGCCACCACGTCGTAGCTGCCGCCCACGACCTCGGGGCTGCCGTCGTTGTCAATATCGGCCACGGCGGGCGAGGCATACCAACCGGTTTGGCAGCCCCAGTTGAAGCAGCCGCCGTAGGCCCACTTGAGCACGGGCGGGCGCAGGCCGGTGCTGACCAGCGGCAGGTAGAGTTTCACGGGCGGCGCGCCTCCCGGCGACGCCGCGACGAGCGTGGGCGCGGCGCGCACGCCCAGCAGAAACACGGCCAGTCCAAATAATAGAAGGCGGAGTTTGGTCATCACCTGTTCGCGCCCAGTGTAAGCCGACTTGATCCATCGCGGCGGCGGCCATTGGTACTGGCCCATTGTACGCGCACGCGCCGGCGCGCGCACTCCCCTTGCTAAATCTCGCCTGCCGAGTATCATGGGCCGAGGCGGGGGGGCCAGCTATCCAACACTTTTAAGGGCTTCTGCTGAGACTATGCTTGAATTCGCCCGGTTAGAAACCGTGCGGCGTTATCACGTCCTCGATACGCCGGCCGAGGCCAGCTTTGACGATCTGGTCGTGCTGGCGGCGCAACTGTGTCATACCTCCATGGCGCTGCTGGGTTTTTTTGACGCCGAACAATTGCGGGTCAAGGCGAGCCACAACCTGCCGATCGCCAATATCCCACGCAAGTTCGCGTTCCTGTCGCCGACTGGCCCCGCGCCCGATCTGCTGGTGATCCCTGACACCGCCGCGGGTGAGCGCTGGGCGCAGCACCCAATGGTCATCATGGGGCCGCGGGTGCGCTTTTATGCTGGTGTGCCGTTAGTGGCCGACGGCCATTGGCTGGGCACGCTCGAAGTTATGGACCAGGTGCCGCGCGAGTTGTCAGATGAGGA
>JBBRZY010000007.1:0-17942 GCA_038252885.1 Anaerolineales bacterium
GGGTGCTGCCTGTTAGTTGGAACCTAGACCATGTAGGACCGATGGCGCGCCGGGTATACGATGTGGCCGTCATCCTGCAGGCGATTGCCGGCTACGATGCGGCTGACCCCTATTCGGTCAATGTTCTCGTGGACAACTACCTGGCCGAAATCGGCGGAGGTGTGCGCGGTTGGCGTGTCGCGGTGGCCGATCAGGGCTATTTTACGAATGCCGATCCATCAGTCCGCGCGGCTGTGCTAGCCGCCGCCCGACGGTTTGAGCAGTTGGGCGCGCAACTGCATGGGGTCAATCTCGCCGTCGTCTTGGCCGGAGACATGATTTCGGCCGATGCGGCAGCCTATCATCACACGCGACTCCAGCAGCAGCCGGAGGATTTCGGCGACGACGTGCGGGCCAGGCTGCAATTGGCCGCAACCACCTCCGCGCTCGACTACGCCCTAGCCCGGCGGGCCCAGGTGCTGCTGCGCCGGCAACTGGAGAACTTCTTCATCGATTACGATTTGCTGCTGACGCCCACCACGCCGACCACGGCGCCCGCCCGCACCCAACTGGCATCGGCCGAAGGCGCTCGCCAGAATCTCATCCGCTTTACTGTTCCCTTCAACTTGGCTGGTCTTCCCGCCTTGTCGCTGCCGTGCGGGTTTGACCAGGCCGGTTTGCCCATCGGCCTGCAATTGGTTACCCGGCGGTGGGCCGAGGCGGCGTTGCTGCGGGCCGGCCAGGCCTACGAGCAGGCCACTGACTGGCACCTGGCTCGACCCTCACTCTGACGGCCCACCCAAATAGGGGCGCACCTCGGCCCGCATTTCCCCGGCCAGGGCGGTCTTCAAAGTCGTCACCACTGCATCGCTGTTGGGCTCCACGGCTAGAGCCCACATGAGCTTGGTAATGGCGGCTTCTTTGGTCATATCGCGGCCCGAGACCAGCCGGTCCGTTTCCTGCCAATAGCTAGGCTCACACAAAAATGCGTCGGTGTGCGCGACGGCCGCCGGCAGGCACACCAGGCAAACCAGGCCAGAGGCCGCCAGCAACTCGATGATGTGGGGCGGCAACATGCCTGATGAATACGCCTCGATGACCAGGCCTTCAACACCCGTCTGCACAACCGCTTGCAAGGCCCCCAGATCCATACCGGGGAAGACTTTAACCACCGTGACCCGCGGCCAGCGGGTGGGGATGGTGACCTGGCGTATTGCCAGGGCCGGGGGCTGATAGCCGGCGGCATAGGCAAGCCCAATGCCGATGCTCGCCAGAGCGGGGTAGTTGGGCGAACTGAAGGCGTCCAATGAAAACACGTCCGACTTTGTGGCCCGGTTGCCGCGCAGCACCCGGCTGCCAAAAACAACAGTCACTTCCGCGAGCCGATTGTCTTGGGCCACCCGCGCCGAATTGACCAAATTCGACCAGCCATCACTGCGCTGGAGCGCCAGGGGGTCGCGCATAGCAATCTGCGCGCCCGTAACGACAATCGGCTTCGCCAAGGCGCCCAGCATCCACGACAACACCGACGCCGAGTATGCCAGCGAATCGGTGCCATGCGACACGATGAAACCGTCATAGTTGGCGGCGTGCTCCGCAATGGCCCGCGCCAGCGCCGCCCAATTCTCCGGCTGGATTAAGACGCTGTCGCCGGTAAAGACCGTCAGCGCCTCACTGACGCCCTGACCTTGCAGAATGCCCCGCTGCTCGGCTGACAGGAACGGCAAGTCGGCCCCCATCTCAGCCACCGGGTCATGCAGTTGCCCCTCAGCGCGCGTTTTAGTGATGGTGCCGCCCATGTTGATCAGCAGCAGCCGTTTCATAGCCTCACCACCTGACCGAGCCCGCGCGACCGGGCGAGCCGCACGGCTTCGTGGGCCGTGACCAAATCTTGAAACGCCACCCCGGTTCCGTCAAAAACGGTAATCTCGTCGCTGCTCAGGCGGCCCGGCTTAAGGCCCGCCGTAATCTCACCCAGCTCACCGTAGACCGGATGCTGCTCGAGCAGCCCGGCTGCCGCCAAATGCTGCACTTCACCCAGGGTGCTTGCCTGCGGTAGATCGTCCACAACCACTTTGGCCCGGCGCAGGAGGGCGACCTCCAACTCTTGTTTGCCGCGTGTGTCGGAACCCATGGCATTGATGTGCATACCCGGTCGAATCCACGCATCGCGCACAAAGGCTTGCCTGCTGGGCGTGGTCGTCAAAATGACGTTTGCAGCCGTCACCGCCTCCTCGGCCGTGGCCACGCTCATCGCCGACACGCCGGACGCGCGTAGGTCGGCAGCCACTAGCTCCGCCGCCGGCTGATTGAGATCGAAGCAGTAAACCTGGGCGACGTTAAGCACGCGCAGCAGCCCCTTGACCTGGGCACGGCCCTGAACGCCCGCGCCAATCAGTCCCACGGTCACCCGTTCCAGATCCACCCGCACCAGGTGTTTGGCGGCCACGGCCCCGGCCGCGGCGGTGCGCAACTCGGTAATATAGTTACCGTCCATCAGCGCCACCGGATGCCCGTCGTTCGGGTCGAAGAGCACAATGGTTGAAAAGTGGCCCGGTTGCCCAGCGGCCACGCGTTGGCCCCAATAGCCCCCGGCTTTAAGGCCCAGTGTCTCCGTGCTCGCCACAAAGCCCGACTTGATGCCAAAGATGCCCTGATATTTGTCTAGGCTGACCCGAACGGCCGGAAAAGTGGTGCTGCCGCCAACGGCCTGCTGGCTGAAGGCCGCTTCGACTATCGGCAGCACCGTGTCAAAGCTAAGAACTTGCTGGAGATCTTGATGCGATAGGCACAGGATTGGTTCGCTCATATGCGGATTATCCCGACGGTCCCGCCGTTTCCGGCAGCGACGACTTGAGTCCAGAACCGGTCAACATCAGCACAATCATCTCTGCTGCTGTGGCGCGCTGCTGGATGGCTTCGAGCGCCCCCCACACGACGGCCGACGTCGGCTCCACATAGAACCCCCGCCGCGCCAATTGGGCGTGCCCATGCCGGATTTGCGCCTCATCCACGGCCAAGAAGTCTCCCGCGCTGGTCGTGATGGCCGCCTGCACGCGCGCGCTGTGAAGCGGCTCGCTGATGCGGATACCTTCGGCCAGCGTGGGCGTTTCAGCCGCCGGTGCGCCGCCAACCGGCGAGGCACGACCGTGATATGCCGCCCACAGGGGGGCACTGGCCAGGGCCTGCACCCCCACCAGACGTGGCAGACGCTTAATGCTGCCTGCCGCCGCCAGGGCTGCGAAGCCTTGGGCCAGGCCCAGCAAGAAGGTGCCTTGCCCGGCGGGGCAGATAATCCAGTCGGGCGCGCGGCCCAGTTGTTCCCAGAGCTCATAGGCCGTCGTAGCCAGGCCGGCAATATTGTAGGCGCTATGCGCGTGGCTGGCGTAGACGGCCCCTGCCTCCGCCGCCTGCCGCACCGCCGCCGCGGCCGCGGCGCGTAGGCCGGGCACGCGCACCGGCGTGGCGCCGTGCATTTCGATCTGCCGCAGCTTAGATGGCGACACCGCCTGGGGCACAAACACGCGCGCCCCAATGCCCGCCCGGGCTGCATATGCGGCGAACGACGCGCCCGCATTGCCGGACGAGTCCTCCACGGCTTCCACCACTCCGCTGGCGCGCAGGGCCGTCAGCATCAGGGCGATGCCGCGATCCTTAAATGAACCTGTTGGATTGAGGTATTCGAGCTTGGCCAGCACCCGCGCCGCGCCCAGCGGCTTGTCTAGCGCCACCAGCGGCGTGCCGCCCTCGCCCAGGGTCACGGGTTCTACTTCCGGGCCGAACGGGAAGGTGTGCCGGTAGCGCCAGATGGTTCGGTCGCGTGTTTTGATGGCCGCCGGCTGAAAGACCGGCAACTGCGCGAACCGCAAAGGCGCACCGCATTGCGCACAGGCCCACAGCCGTGGGTCCGCCGTGTGCGAATGCTCGCAGCTCGTGCAGACGAGTGTGCGCTGTTCAGTGATGGTCACTTGGCCTGGCCCAAGTGGTGGCAAATAACCGCCTTCGCCACGATGCCGTCGAGCACATCCTTTATGCGCACGTTCTCATCCACGCCGCCCATGTTGTTCTCCATGGGGTACAGCGTGGGCAGCCAGATGCCGGGCACACCAATCGCCTGAAACTCAGCGCCTACCCCGCCGGCCCCGCGGTAATACGGCAGCAGCACCGGCTCGTTCTCATAGGCGCGCCGCGCGCCAGCCCGCACCGGCGCCACATATGGGTGGTTGCTGGAAATTTTGTGCGGCCCGCGTCGTTGCAGCACGGTGACTTGCACATCGGCGAAGCCGCGTTGGGCCAGATGCCGCCGCAGCTTGGCTTCGGTATCGTCGCAGGTCTGGTTGGCTACAATTTGAAAGTCAACTGTGGCCGCCGCTGCGCCGGGCAGCACGTTCTTCACGCCCGCGCCGTGATAACCACCAGTGATGCCTGTGACGGCGGCCGTGGGCCAGGTGGTCAGGCGGCGATAGTAGTCGGCGCCACTGTCTACCAGCAGGCGCGGCGTTTGTAAATTGCGCAGCGTGCCGGCGTGGTCGAAGGGCACCTGCGCCAGCCAGGCGTCCTCTTCGGCGGAGATCGGCGCGATGTCGTCATAAAACCCGTCAATCAGAATCCGGCCGTCCGCGTCTACCAGACTGGCCAGTGCCTGGTTGAGTCGCCAGATGGCATTTGGCACCACCGGCGAGTAGCCCGTAAACAAGTCTTTGGCGGCGGTCTGCACGTCCAACCGCACGAACAGCGTGCCCTTCAGTCCCAGCGCCAGCACCGGCCCGGTCTCGTGCGCCTCGCCATCCACACCTAATAGCAGGTCGGCCTGAAACAACTCACGGTGTTGGCTCACGAAGCTCGCGAAGTGCGGGCTGTACTGCTCCTCCTCGCCGTCCGATACTACTCTCAGCGCCGGTGCGCTGACGCCGACCTGCGCCAGCGCCTCAATGGCCTTGATAATCGTAAATAGTTGGGCCTTATCGTCGGCGATGCCCGCGCCGTACAGGCGGCCATCCTTCATCACTGGGTCGTAAAGCGGCACACTCCAGCGCTCAGGGTCGGCTGGCGGCACGATGTCGTAGTGCGCGTATAGGGCGATGGTCAGGCCGGTCTCCGCCGAGCCGTATTCACCATAGAGCAGGGGATTGTTGGGCGTATAGCCGTCGTTGGTGAAGGCCTGCGTGCGCAGGCCTGCCGCCTCCATCAGGCTCTGCACCAGCGCGGCGCACTCACGCACGCCCTCGCCTGTGGCGCTGACGCTCGGCTGGCTCACCAGGGCGCGCAGCTCCGTCAAATAGCGCGCCTGGTTGGCCTTTACATACGCGCGGATGCTCTCCACGGTGCTATCAGTCATGGCTGCCTCGCGGGCCGCGCCCGCCATTGTTCAATTGGTCGGGAGGTGAATTTGCCCGCTCTGCATCACCAGCGCCGGCCGTGCCAGCGTGCTGAAATCGTGCATTGGATCGCCCGGCACGATCACCAGATCGGCGCGCTGGCCGGCGGCGATGGTGCCGACGTCATCAGCGATGCCCAGCGCCTGCGCGGCTACGCTGGTCGCGGCGGCAATTGTCTCCAGCGCCGAGAAGCCGGCCCGCGTGAAACCTTCCAATTCATCGAAGAACCGGGCGGGTGTCAGTTGCCAGGTGCCGGCATCGGTGCCGGTCACCAGTTTCACCCCGGCCCGCCGCATCCGGTCGAGATGGGCCAGTACCTGATCATTCATCTTCAGCGGCGAGAGGCCAAACTGCGGGAAGCCTAGAAATGGATCATCTGACTCGCGCAAGACATACCACGGGCACAACGTCGGGACGACGTAGACCTCCTGCTCAGCCAGCCGCGCGATCAGGCGCTCATCTGACACCACGCCCTGGCTGGTCACGCACGTCGCATGCTCAATGGTATCCACGCCCGCGTCCAGGCAGTTGGTCATGCCCGCCGCCGAGTGCGCATGCACCGCCACCCGCCGGCCGGCGCGATGGGCCAACTCTACGGCCAGCCGCAGCGCCTCGGCAGAGAATTGCGGCGTGGTGGGGTCTGACCCCGCCGTCACGCCGCCGCCCGTGCCGATCAGCTTGATCACATCCACGCCGTCAGCGAGCAATTGCTCAATGGCCCGCGCCAACTCGGCATTGTTCGCCACTTCCACACCCAAGAAGTGGCCATGGCCCTGCACAGTGGTAATCACCGGCCCGGCTGCCAGGACGCCTGCGCCGGCCACCTGTCCAGCGGCCACAGCGTCACGCACGCGCAACGACACGCCGCGGCGCGCACCCAGATCTCGCACGGTGGTCACGCCGGCTTGCAAGAACAGCTGCGCCTGCCGTTTGCCCAACTCAAAGAGCTGTTCGTCGCTGTTGGCGCGGATGAACGCGGGTGTGTCGTAGGCGGCGGGGTCCACTGTCAGGTGCACATGCGCATCAATCAAGCCGGGCAGGAGCGTGCCGGCGGGGTAGCTGTGCTGCTCGATGGCCGGGTCCAGCCCCTCAGGTGCGCCCGGCAGCACCGCTGCAATGCGCCCACCTTCCACCAGCACGGCCACGTTTTTGATAGGCGCGCGACCAGTGCCGTCAATCAGTTGGCCGACCTGCAAGAGCACCCGGCTGTCCACCGTGCCTAGCCCCGCATGGTCTGATACTCGCGCATGAACTTCGCTACTTCGTGCACAGCCGCCGCCAAGATGATCTCGCCCTTTTCCACCGTGGCCAGGGTCGGGTCGCCGATCACGCCTTCGTTCGAGTCGCGCTTGAGGTCGTAGGCATAAAACACCGGCCGCGCGTCGCGCAGATCAATAGTGAAGTAGCTGTTGCGGTTGGGGCGTACATCGGCGCGCGCCTGATCCATGTGCACCAGGCCCGGCGCCAGCGCCAGCAGTAGCGATGTTTCCATCTCGCACCCGTGCGACATGCCGCCAATCGGGCTTTCGCCGATGGCCTTCATCTTCTCGGTGATTAGCGCAAAGTAGCTGCATGCAGCCACGAACAGCCCCTCTTCGCTGAGCTTAATGGCGGCCACCCCGATTAACTCGGCATTGCCGCCATGTCCGTTCAGAAGCAGGATGCGCTTGAACCCATGCTTGGCAATGCTGCGGCATACGTCACACAGCAGACCGATGAAGGTCTCGGTGGACAGCGAGATGGTGCCGGGAAAGGCCATGTGATGCGGCGACACGCCCCACCACACGGGTGGCGCAACCAGCACTTTGAACTCAGTGATGGTCTCGGCCGCGCGCCGGGCGACTTCAAACGCACTAGTAATGTCGACGCTGACCGGCAGATGCGGGCCGTGCTGCTCGATGGCGCCGACCGGCACGATGACGGCCGCGCCCGCCGCCGCCAGCGCGCCCAGCTCGGGCGAGGTCAGATCTTGCCAGATAACTGTTGTGGGGGTCATGTGTTCCTCAGGTGACTAAACTTCCCAAATTTCCCACCGGCCGGTGGAAAGCTGCTCGGCGCCGGTCTCGGTGACGGCGAGGTCTTGCTCAACGATGTAAACCCCCTGCGGGCTGACGATGCCCGGCTCTAACGTGATGACCATGCCCGGTCGCAGCAGCTCGGTCTCGTGCCCGGCCACATGCGGCGGCTCGGTTAGTTGCATGCCCAGCCCGTGGCCGATGCGCCCGCTGGCAAAGTTCATGGACAGGCCCACGCGCTGGGCCGCTTGATTGCAGGCCGCCACCACCGCGCTCATGCTATTTCCCGGCCGCACTTCGGCCAGCCCGGCCTGGGTCACCGCGTGCACGCCCTCCCACATGCGGCGCTGTTCCGCGCTGGCTTGGCCGATCACGGCCGCGCGCCCATAGTCTGACCAGTAGCCGTGGTAGATCGCGCCGAGGTCGCACCAAATCAGCTCGCCCGGAACCAGTGTGTGGCTGCTCGGCACGCGGCTCATGGTCTCGAAGCTGGCCGGCACAAAGCACGGCGCCATGAAGCCAAAATCTGCGCCCTGGGCGGTGATGGCCGCTTGCAGCCGGGCGGCTAGCTCGGCCTCGGTCACGGCGCTGGTCAGCCCCTGAAAGGCCCGGTCAAACGCCGTGTCGGTGATCGCGCACGCCCGGCGGATTTTGTCGATCTCGGCCGCCGACTTGATCATGCGCACATCCCAGATGGCGGGTGCGGCGTCCAGCCAGGTCACCTGCGCCAGCCGCGCCTGCAGCGCCTGCAGATCAATGAAGGAGACGCCCAGCCGCTGCTCGTAGCCCAGCTCCAGGCCCACCCGCGCGTTCAGCAGTTGGCGGTCCTGAAAGCAATCGGCCAGCGCGTCGAGCGGCGGCTGTGTGGTTTCGGGGAAAGCCCGCACATCCTGCCAGGCGCTGTCGGCCATGGCGCCGCCCAGCCACACATCGTGCACAATCAGGATCGGGTCGCCGGACACCGGCACCAGGCAAAAGCTGGCGCGCGTCAGCGTGTCCCAGCCCACCAGCGGCCGGTGCCCACTGAAATACTCCACATTGGTGGTCGCGGTCAGCAGCATGGCGTCTAGCCCACGGCGCTGCATGGCTTCGCGCGCCCGGGTCAGCCGCGTCTGATATTCCTCTGCCGAAAAGAAATCATTCATTGGTCCGTTAGTTCCTAGCCTGTATAAAATTCGTCAGCGGCGTCCAAGGCGTAATCAATCGCCGCCAAGCCTTCATCAATCTCGACTTCACTCGCGATCAGTGGCGGCGCGGTATGCAGCCGGTTCCAGCGTACAGCCACGCGCACGCCGCGGTCCAGCATGCGGCGGTTCAGCTCCTGCGTGCCCTGGCTCTCGGCGGCCGGCGCGTTCCAGGCCACCAGCGGCTCTTTGGTGGCGCGGTTGCGCACCAACTCCAGCGTGCCATACAGACCCAGGCCGCGTAGGTCACCCACGCAGGGGTGCTTCTGCCGCAGTGCCTCCAGCCCAGCCAGCAGCCGCGCTCCCATTCGCCGGGCATTCTCCATCAAGCCGTCCTGCTCGATGCTCTCAATCGTGGCCAGGGCCGCCGCGCAGGCCACCGGGTGCGCCTGGTAGGTCAACCCGGCCGGCAGGTAGTGGTCGTCAAAGTAGCGCGCGATGGGCGCTCGCGCCACCACCGCGCCCAGCGGCATCAGCCCGGCGGTCAGCCCCTTGGCGAGCACCATCAGGTCGGGCACCACGTTCCAGTGATCGCACGCGAACCACTCGCCCGTGCGGCCAAAGCCCGTCACGACCTCATCGGCGATCAGCAGCACGCCATAGCGGTCGCAGATTGCGCGCAGGCGCGGCCAGTACTCAGGCGGCGGCACCAGCCCGCCATTGGCCGACACTACCGGCTCCGCGATCACGGCCGCCACACTGCCTGGCCCCTCCAGCTCGATCAAGTCGCCGATGTGGTCGGCGCAGTGCACGTCGCAGTTGGGGTAGGTCAGCCCAAACGGGCAGCGGTAACAGTATTGATCCAGCGCGCGCACGCTGCCAGGCAGGGCCGGCTCCAGCGGAAACCGCCGCGGATCGCCCGAAACGGTGCCGGCGCCGTAGGTGTTGCCGTGATAACTCCGGTAGCGCGCAATGATCTTCGGCCGGCCGGTGACGGCCCGCGCCATCTTAATCGCCGTCTCCACCGCGTCGGTGCCGCCGGTGGAGAAGAAGCTCTTGCTCAGGTCGCCCGGCGTCAACTCGGCCAGCCGCCGGCCCAAGGCTGCCCCCGGCGCGTGGGCATAATCGGGCGTCACATTGCACAGTTGCTGCACTTGCGCGGTGATGGCCGCGATGACGCGCGCCGGCTGATGCCCCAGGTTGAGGTGCCCCCAACCCGAGTGAAAGTCGAGGTAGCGCTTGCCCGTGGAATCCCAGAAGTGCGCCCCCTCGCCGCGCACGACTTCAATGTCCAGGTTGTCGCGCTGGGCGCGCCAGGGGTGAAACACAAACTCGCGGTCTGCTGCTAATACCGAGCCGCTTGTCATATCCGCCTCTTTCCTGCTCACGCTGCCCCCAACACACGGTCCACCAGCCCCGCATACAGCCGCACAGCGGTCAGCAATTCGGCCACCTCAACATACTCGTCTGCCTGATGCGCCATACTTTCGAGCCCCGGTCCGCACACAATCGCCGGGGTGCGCGTGGTGGCAGCCAGCAGCGAGCCATCGGTCATATACGGCGCGCCGCGCACCACCGCCGGCTGGCCGCGCACGGCCGCGCTCACGTGGCGGCCCGCCACCACAAACGGGTGGTCGTCGGCCGTGTCGAGCGGCGCCTTGTCATTGATGGTCTGCACGTCCACCGTGATGCCCGGCCAGTCGCGGGCGGTGGCTTCTACCAGGGCGCGTACCTCCGCCACGATCTCGGCGTGCACTTGCCCCGGCACAGTGCGCAGGTCTATCTTCGCCTGGCAGCGGTCCGGCACCATGTTGATCTTGCTGCCGCCCTGCACCGTGCCGATATTTATCGTCGGCGGACGGAGTAGTGGGTCGGGCTGGTAGGCAAACGGATGCGCCTGGAGTCGGCTCAGGATGGCCGCCAGCGGCAAAATGGCATTCACGCCACGCTCGGGCATAGCGCCGTGCGCGGCCTTGCCCATCACAGTCAATTCCAGCCATAGCAGGCCGCGATGCGCGATCACCAAATCCAGTGAGGTCGGCTCGCCGATGACGATGCCGCCCACGCCCTGCATGCCGCCGCTCTCCACATAGGTGCGCGCCCCCAGGCCCTGGTTCTCCTCATCTACCGTCGCCAGCACCACCAGGTCGCCGGCCAGCCGCTGGCCACTCTGCGCCGCCCAGCACGCCGCCATAAGCATGGCCGCCAGCGCTCCCTTGGTGTCGGCCGCGCCGCGCCCATACAGGCGCCCGTTGCGCCGCTCCCCCGCGAACGGGTCCAAGCTCCACGGCGCTTCGCCCGGCGGCACCGTGTCCAGGTGGGCGCACAGCACCAGCGCCGGCCGGTCACCCGCGCCAGAGAGCCGGCCCACGATGTTCGCCCGCGCGCCTTCCACCGGCTGGCGCGTCACCGTCAGCCCCGCGGCCACTAGCCACGCCGCCACATAGTCGCCCATGGCGGCTTCATCGCCCGGCGGGGTGAAGCTGCGGATCTGCACCATCTCGCGCAGCAGCTGCACCGTGGCGTCGGCCATCTCGTTCGGCAGGGGGTCGGTCAGGCTGGGCATGTCGGGGTAGGGCGCTCGCCCTTAGCTCGACTGCACCGTGTAGCGCCGCATCTTGGCTTCATCCAGTTCCACGCCCAGGCCGGGGCCGGTGGGCACTGGCAGCGTGCCCTGCTGAATGACGAAGTTGTTCACCAAAATGTCGTCGGAATAATGCACCGGGCCAATCAGGTCGGCCGCGATGGTGAACAGCGGCGACGAGGCCATTAGGTGCAGGCCAATGGCGGTGCCCACGCCCGACTCCAACTCGCCACCGACCATGCAGCGCAGGCCAGCCGCCTCGGCAAAGGCCAGCAGCTTGCGGGCATGCGTCAGTCCGCCCACGCGGTGATACTTGATGTTGAACAGATCGCAGGCTTCGTTCTCCAGCAGCACCAGCGCATCGTGGGTCGAGTCTAGGCTTTCATCCACCATGATGGGGGTATCTACCTTGCGGCGGATGTGTGCCAGCCCCTTGATGTCAAAGCGGGGCACCGGTTGCTCCACCAGCATCAGGTCGTAGGCTTCCATGGCTTTGATCACTTTGACCGCCGCGTTGGCCGTCCAGCCGCCGTTGGCGTCGACTCGAATGTTGGCCGCGCTGCCCAGCGCCGTGCGCACGGCCCGCACTCGCTGCACATCAATGTCGGGGTCCACGCCCACTTTGATTTTGAATTCCCCATAGCCCTGCGCCTGCGCCTTCAGCGCCTCGGCCGCCATCTTGTCGGGCTCGTCCAGCGTCATCACGGCCGCCACCGGTATCTGTTGAAAAAAGCTGCCGCCCAGCAGTCGGTGCACCGGTTGGCCGCTGGCCTTGCCCATCAGGTCGTACAGGGCGGCATCCACGCCGGCGCGCTCCATCAGCATCGAGGTGCTCAAGTGCCAGTAGGCCAGCGTTTCGGCCAGCTTGCTCCAGATGCCCTCGATGTCAAACGGGTTCATGCCGATCAGCGCCGGCTCAATGAAGCGCTTGATGGCGATGTGCATGGTGTCGGCATCGTGGCCCCAGTCCGATGGAATAGGGTCGGCTTCGCCCAGCCCCACCAGCCCGTCATCGGTCTTGATTTTGACGATGACCTTTTGGCTGGAGGCGGTGCCGCCGCGCCAGTGAAAGACCTGCCGCGCAGGCAGGGCGACCGTGTACAGTTCGAGGCCGATGATTTTCAACGTTGTAACTCCGTGTGCGGCGTCCGCGCGCCCTAGCCCTCGACGCCGCCGCGGCCGCGGTCGAGCCGGTCGCGCAGGCCGTCGCCCAGCATAGTGAAGGTGGATACTGTGAAAAACATGGCCAGCCCCGAGAAGGTCGAGATCCACCAGGCGTCGCGCAGATATTGGCGCCCCTCGAGGATCATCGCGCCCCACTCGGGCGTCGGCGGCTGCGCGCCCATGCCCAAAAAACTCAACGACGCCACCACAATGATGGCCACGCCCACATCTTGTGAGGCCTGAGCAATCAGCGCGTCGGGACAATTCGGCACAATATGCCGCCAGATGATCTGGGCCGGCGGCATGCCGATGCTGCGGGCCGCCTCGACGTAGTCGCGCGTGCGTACTAGCAGAGCCTGTGACCGGACTAGGCGCGCGTAGGCCGGCCAAAGCGTGACCGCCATAGCCACCACGGCATTGGGCAGCACGCGCCCTAGTGCCACCGAGATGCCCATAGCCAAAATAAGGAGAGGAAAGGCCAGGAACACGTCGGTCAGGCGCATTAGCACCTCGTCGAACCAACCGCCGAAATAGCCGGCCATCACCCCGAAAAACAAGCCGATGATGGCCGCCGGTAGCACCGCCCCTAACCCCACGAGCAGCGAAATACGTGCACCAAAAACGATGCGAGTAAACACGTCGCGACCCAGGTGGTCGGTGCCCATCCAATGGGCGGTGCCTGGCGCTTCGCGCACGGCCGACATATCGATCTTTGACGGCGGATACGGCGCCAGCGTTGGGCCTAGCAGTGCCACAACCACCAGCACGGTCTGGAGCATCAGGCTGAGTTTTAGCGCCGGTGGCAGGCGACGCCAGGCGCCACCGAGGGCGAAAAGTGCCCGATGCCAGCGCGGGCGGACTGTGACTTCAGTAAGCTGACTGACGGTGCCGGCCATTGGTAGTTTCAGACGCGCGGGTCTAGTACAGAATACAAGATGTCGACTAGCGTGTTGATTCCGACATAGACCAGCGCACTCAACAGCGTAAAGCTGATGACCGGCTGAAAGTCGAGCGACAAGATCGAGTTGGCGACATAGAAGCCGAGGCCGGGCCAACTGAACACGGTCTCAGTGACGACCGCGCCGCCTAGCAGCAGGCCATAGGCCAGGCCAATGGAAGTGATCACCGGCAGCAGGGCATTGCGCAGCGCATGGACATAAACGGCGCGGCGGGGCGGCGCGCCTTTGGCATAGGCGGTGCGCACATAATCTTGCTGCAAGGCCGAAATCATGGAGGTCCGGGTGATGCGGCCAATGGGCGCCACTACCGTGATTGCTAGGCTGAAAGCCGGCAGCACCAAGTGCAGCAGCGCATCACGCAGGGTGTTGAAGTTGCCGGTCAGGAGCGCATCAATGGTATACAAGCCGGTGATGGTCGGCGGGATGGGTGTGTCCACCGTCAGGCGGCCCAAGGCGGGCAGCCAATCGAGTTGGGCGCTGAAGACGATGATTAGCAGCACGCCAAACCAAAAGACAGGGAGCGAAATGCCCAGCCCGATGATTGTGCGCACCAGATAATCCCAGGCAGTGTCGCGCCGCACAGCCGCCGTTACGCCGCCCAGCACCGCAAACGGGGTTCCCAGCAGCAGCGCAGCCGTCGCCAATTCAACTGTCGCCGGGATATAGGTGATGAAGTCGGTCGTCACCGACCGCCCCGAGCGAAAAGATTGGCCGAGGTCGCCTTGGGCCACGCGCTGCAGGTAAATGATGTATTGCACGGCCAAGGGTTGGTCCAGGCCCCACGCCTCGCGCAACTGTGCGCGCGTGGTGGGGTTGGCCGTAGGGCCGGCCATGAGCGCCACCGGGTCGCCCGGGATGACGCGCGAAATCGTAAACGTGATCAGGCTGACCGCGGGCAAGACAAACGCCAGCAGCAGCAGACGGCGCAGCACAAACGTCAGACGTTTCATGCGTGACAGTCGGGCGGAGCGAGCAGGGCCGGTGGGCCGCTGCTCGCTCCGTTTAGTTCTAGCACCACACCGCTCGGGGCGTTACGGCGGGCATCAGTTCTTGACGATGTCCCAGATGTTCAGCCGGCGGAAGACGGTGTAGTTGAGCCCCTCGATGTTGTCTTGGTAGGCGAAGACCTTGCTGCCCTGGAAGAGCGGGATATAGATGGCCTCTTGCATGGCCTGCAAGTTAGCGGCCTCGTACAGCGCCTGGCGCTCGGCCGGGTCGGTGCTGCCGCGGGCGTCGCGCATGGCCTGCATGACGGCTTCATCGTTCCAGAACGAGCCGACCCAGCTCTCGTTGGTCGGCAGGCGGCCCTGATCGTACAGCCAGCCTGGGAAGTCGTCGGCATCGGGAATGCCGGCGTTCCACACGAAGAGCGAGAGCCCATAGGCGCCTTCGGCCATCTTGGCGACCTGCGCCACCACGTCGAGCGCCTGCACATTGGCAGTAATGCCCACTTCGGCCAGGTAACTCTGCAGCAACTGGGCCTCGACCTCGAAGCCGGCGTTGCGGTCGGGCGCGTACGTCAAGTCGATCGTCACGCCGTCCGGGTAGGCCGACTCACTCAGCAGTTGCCGAGCCATATCCGGATCATAGGGATACAGGCACAGCGCCGGATCGGGCGGCACAATGACGGTGAGACCTTCAGGGACCATGCCGCATTGCGGGAAGGCAAAGCCCAGTTCGCCGGCCTGCATCAGTTCGTCATAGTTGATAGCGTGGGCCACGGCCTGGCGCAGCTTCACATCATCGAACGGTGGCTTGCTCACATCCATGGTCAGGTAGGCGATGCGCGGCACCTTGAAGCCGGTCAACGCGATGCCGGGGGTGTTGCGCAGTCCCTCGAATTGCAGGGGGGGCGGGCCTTCCACGATATCGACCCGGCCGGCCTCCAGTTCAACCCGCGCAGCCTCGGGGTCGCGGATGATCTGGAAGATCACCTGATCGACCTGCGGCGTGGCTTTGCCGCCGGGCTCGCCGCCCCAGTAGTCGGGGTTGCGCTCGAACACCGTGCGCTGGTCGGGCACGAACTCGACCAGCCGGAACGGGCCAGTGCCGGAGGCGTTCGTGGCCGAAAATTCCATCGCCTCGGGATCGGCCGTGGTCGCGTTCGCTTGCAGCCAGGTGGGGCTGACAATGCTGTAGCGAATATAGAGCATATCCATCGGCAGGGTGGGGAATGGCGCGGTCAGCTGGAAGATGACGGTGTAGTCATCGACCACTTCGACCGTATTTTCGTCAGCGTAGCTGGTCCAAGCGCCGCCGCTCTGGCCAGGCACACGCAACAGGCGATCATAATTGTACTTGACAGCCTCGGCATTGAAGGGGGTACCGTCGTGGAAGTTCACCCCTTCGCGCAGGTGGAAGGTCCACGTTTGGAAGTCCTCGGAGGGCTCCCACGCGGTCGCCAAGCTGGGGAGGATGTTGCCCTCGCCGTCCATTTGCACCAGCGACTCGTATACGAGGTCAATGTTCTGGGCGCCTTCGATGTTGCTCTCACCGACCGGGTTGATGGTGCGCGAGGCCGTGCGGGCGATGATCAGGGTAACCGGTTCCGCTGCGCCCGGATCTTCGGTGGCGGTCTCGGCGGTAGCGGCGGGCGCATCGGTTGGGGCGGCTTCAGTGTTGGTAGTCTCGGTCGGGGCCGCCTCAGTGGCAGCGGCCGTGGCCGGCGCGCTGGTGGGGGCCGGCGTCGGTGTGGTCGTTGGCCCGCAGGCTGCCAGAATGAGCATCAGGCAGACCAGCAAGCCGGGCAAGGCCTGTGGGCGTAGGCGTGGTATGTCCATCTCATATTCTCCTATCGATTGGTCGCTATAGCTGTACATCTGGAACAGGGATGGTGACTGTAAACTGGCTGGCAGATCTCCTTTTCTCGCCACCCCCTCTTGTGGCGTCGGCCGGATCTATACGGAGGGCGTGCCGGCGCAGTGGCTGTGCTTCTCGATGTCGCCCTCGATGACCAGGCGCGCAAAGTCCACGTGCGCTTTGACGGCGGCTCGAATGCGCTCGGGGTCG
This sequence comes from Anaerolineales bacterium, assembly GCA_038252885.1. Classification (GTDB taxonomy): domain Bacteria; phylum Chloroflexota; class Anaerolineae; order Anaerolineales; family UBA6663; genus JADZEK01. The sequence continues at coordinate 16,213 of JBBRZY010000007.1, forward strand.
CGGCTGGCGATGGCTTCATACAGGCGGCGATGGCTATCGGCTTCGTGGTCTAGCATGAATTCCCGCTCGGCCTGGGTTTCGAAGTTGAACTCCGGGTTGCGCAGACTCATGGGCAGGGTGTCGAGCAGCATTTCGACTACGCGCGTGAGAAAGTAGTTGCCCGAAGCCCGCGCAATCGCCATATGCAGGTTGTTGTGCCCACCGGCCAGATGGGTGGTCTCATCGTGCGAGTGTTGGTCAGAGAGCGTCGACCGTTCGTACTCCACCATGCAGGCCTCGATGGCGCGCAGGTCGTCTTCGCTGGCGCGCTCAGCGGCCAGCAGCGCAATGGCCTCGTCCACCACCCAGCGCGTTTGTAGCAGATCGAGCCGCATCTTCTTTTCGAGGGCCAGCGACAGCTCGCCGTCACCCAGGTTCCAGAGTGGCGAGAGCGGGTTGGCCTTCACGAAGGTGCCCTCCCCCGGGCGGCTCTCAAGCACATTCATTGCCGCCAGACCCTGCAGCGCCTCGCGCACTGACGACCGGCTGACCTGCAAGGCCGCGATCAACTCCCGTTCAGATGGCAGCTTGTCGCCTGGCCGCAAGCTGTCATCGCGAATCTGCGCCAGAATCTGGTCAATAATCGACTGAACAATCGTGACTTTCTTGGGATGTTCGAATTTGATATTTGTCACGACTTTGCTCACACAACTGGTCTGACCAGCACTATATGTCAGATAAGCCTGTCAGGTCAACTGGTTATTCTGCTTGGATTTGACCCCACGGCAATGGCGAAAATAGCCAACCCACAAAACTTGGCGAATATTTCAGACCATTTGTTCGCTGGTTGTACTCAGATCAATTGTGATCCTGTGCATCAGTGAGCGGCCGTGGTCTGAGTAGCGCTGCGCCGCCCCTACACGATGCGGCGCGCGACGGCCATGCGGGACCGCGCCATCATCCTGCTCCTGCTCGACATTGGCCTGCGCCCTTGGGAGTTGTGCGCCCTGAGCCTGGACGATGTCGATCTCAAGACTGGTCAGATTCTCGTTCGCGGCGGCCCGACCGGTGGGGCGAAGGGCGGCAAGAGCCGGATGGTCTATGGGGGAAATGCCGTCCGCCGTTCACTCTGGCGCTATCTGGTCACACGCTACGACAAGGACAATGAACGCGCCCCTTTGTTCACGGCCAACCCGCGCAGCCTCAATCGGGATTCGTTGCGCCATCTGGTCGCCCGGCTGGGAGGTGTGGCGCAGATCCGTAAGTGCCATCCGCATCGCTTCCGGCACACCTTTGCCATTACGGATCTGTGCTGTGGCGGTGACGTATTCTCCCTACAGCGGCTGCTGGGTCACGGATCACAAGAGATGGTGCAACACTACGCCCGGCTCGCTCAGGTAGACATCGAACTGGCTGTGCTGGCTACACCTTTCATCCGCCGCCAACTAAGTCGTTCGTCGCCAAATCGGACCGGCACGTCCGAATCTACCAGCCCGTACCCGTACCTTGGCCGGTCGCCTGCCAGGTCGGGCAAACTGTTGGCGGCAGGTCGCCGTGTCGCCCCTCTCGCTGTTGCCCCAGCACCACAAGAGCCCGTATTCTTGGCGTGGCGACTTCGGTCTTTAGAGAGATGGATATGGGTACAATTTGGTGCTTGACACCCGAATCGCGCATCGTTTACACTCTTTTCACAACTCGTCCGGCTCACAGAAACCGGAGATCGTCGGGTTAGGCACATGCGCCGGCCCGGA